>DASXPZ010000693.1:0-8760 GCA_036493275.1 Pirellulales bacterium | reverse complement strand
GCCGAATTCAAGCGTGTCGAGTAAAAAGATTTCCCGATGGCATGCCTCCGCCTGCGGACGTCAATTTCTACCTTTCGCCAGGTCAAACAACCCAATTGTGGGACTTGCACTACACCGGCGAATTCACCGGCTCGGCCACCGTCACGCTTCATTACGACCCGGCGCTGACCGGCGGCGCTTCTCCGGCCGACTTTCAGATCTGGCACTACACCGGCGGCACCTGGGTTCCGGTCGCCAATGAGATCATCGACCCGGTCGCCGACACGATTACGTTTACCACCGACAGCTTTTCGCCCGTTCGTGCTCGGCGTGGCCGTGCCCGAGCCGGGCACGTTTGTGTTGGCCGCGATGGCGACCATCAGCCTCGTCGTGGCCGGTCGCGGAGCCGGGCGCTTTACAGGAGGGCCAGACTCGGTCCGCCGGCGATGAGGAACAGGAGCCAGACGACGAGCAGGGCGCCCATCAGTTCGCACCACACGGCAACGCCGACAAACGCCCCTTTGCGACCACCGAGCAGAATGCCCAGGCTCGCCAGGAGAAAACCGGGGATCGCCGCGATATGCACCATCCATAGCCCGAGCGAGGCTGGCTGCCACGCCCAGGCCAAGATCGCAAGCGCAAAACACGCCACTGCGGCACAAAAACGCGACATTTCGATTCGAGGCCAGGTGTCCATACCGTCGTAACCGGACGGACTCCCGATGATTAACTGGGCAATATAGAAAACGTTGCGACGGACCGGTCCCGAACGCCACAAACCCTGAGTAATCAACAAGTTTGATCGATCTTTCGCCCGCTTTTATCGCTCGTTCGCTAATGCCCCCGCCTTGATCGCCCCTCCTTGCATGACGGCGATGAACCGCGACCGGTCTTCCAGCACGCGGATCTCCTTCAGCGGGTCGCCGTCGATGACCAGCATGTCGGCCAGTTTGCCCGCGGCGAGCGACCCGATTTCGTCGGCCCGGCCCATGATTTCAGCCCCGCTCAGGGTTGCGCATCGTAGCGCCGCGAGCGGCGAGAAGCCGACGTAGTTCACAAAGAAGCTGATCTCTTTGGCGTAGTCGCCATGCGGATTCCAGGCGAAGCCGTAATCGCCCCCCAGCCCAATCCGCCCGCCGGCCGCCAGGATTCGCCGCGCGCTTTCGGCTCCGCCGTCGAGCGTCTCTTGATGACCATCGATCACCGCCTGCGAAAGGCCGAATTCCGGCCCGCGCTCGATGCTGGCCCATTCGAATTGCAAGGCAGGCACGACCGGCGTGTTGCGCGCCAGCAACATATCGAGCGCCTCGTCATCCAGAAACGTGGCGTGCTCCAAGGTGTCGTAACCGGCGCGGAGCGCGTTCTTGATTCCCTGCGTGGCGCGGCAATGGCCGGTGACCTTCAGCTTGTGATTGTGCGCCTCGGCCACCACGGCGTGCATCTCGTCGAACGTCATGCACAGCGTGTGATGATCGTTCGTGTCGGGCGCGGCCGCGTCGCCGGTGGGATACGTCTTGACCCATTCGACACCATCCTTGACCAGCTTTCGCACCGCCGCGCGCCCTTCATCGGGTCCGTTGATCAATAGCACCAGCCCATCCATGCCGATCTTGCGGAAGTCGGGATTCCAGTCCATCAACCCGCCGGCGCCGCAGATCTCGCGACCGCTGGCCGCCAGCCGAGGGCCAAGGATCAAATCTTCTTCGATCCCCTTCTTCAGCCAGACGTCGATATTGAACAGGCTCCCGCCGCTACGGGCCGCGGTGTAGCCGCATTCCAGCGCCAGCCGGGCGTTCGCCGCCGCCAGCAACGTCACATATTCAACCGGATACTTGATGTCCAGGTCTTGCAGCTCGGCCACGTTGAAATACGTGGGATGATAATGCGCCTCGACCAAGCCCGGCATGATCGCGCCGCCGCGTGCGTCGATTCGCCTCGTGTCGGGCGGAACTTGCGGCGCGCCGGCGGCCGCGCCGGCGTATTCGATCCGGCCGTCGCGAACGATCACTTGCGCGTTGGGCGTCGGCGGCGCGCCGGTTCCGTCGATCAATTGCCCATGCTCGATGACGGTTACGCCTGGTTGGCTACGCATAAACACATCCAATCAAGGGCGGTCGAAGCCCACCATGCGGAGTTACGATGTTTGATCGATCGCGCTCACGGCGCCAGCGACTCCAAATAATTGCCGACGATCCGCAGCGTCTCTTCGGTCTTCAACGAGTGAATCAGATGGCCTACCCCTTCGACGCGGACTCGCGTGCAATCCGAAATCACCGAGGCGACTTCTGCCGCCGAGGCGTCTCTCAGCATGCTGCCGTGCGATCTTTCGCCCTGCAACAAGAGCGTCGGACAGCGGACGCGCGCCAGCAGCGCCTGAAGATCATAACCGGTGAGCCAGCCTCCTTCGACCAGCGGCGTCATCGTGCGCGGATCGAGTTGATTGAGGCAACTCGCCAAGAAGCGGAGAGAGCTGGCGTCGCGCAGGTCTCCCAATCGTAGCCGCTGCGCCTTGCCGGGCGGCGAAAGGTCGACTTCGGCCAGTTCGCGCGCCAACTCGGCGATGCTGCGCCCCGCGCCGGCCAACTGCCCGAAAGCGGCGAACATTCCACGATAGGCGGTATTGCGAATCAGCGGCCCCAGCGTCTCGAACGGCGGATCTTCCAGCACCAGGGCGCGCACGCGATCGGCCCGCTCGGCCCCCGCGGCCAGCGCCACCATGGCGCCGAGCGAGTGGCCGTACACAATCGGCGGAACGCCTGTGATGCGATCGATCAGCGCTACGGCGTCGCGAACGTAGTCGACCACGCGATAGGCCGATGGGGCTCGGCCGGAGCGGCCATGCCCGCGAAAATCGAGCGCGAAGACATGAAAGCGGGTCGAGAGGGTCGGCAGCAGCGGAACCCAATCTTGCCAGCGACGCGAAACGCCATGCAGCAAAACGAGCGGCGGACCCGCCGCCGGCCCTTCGGCCACGTTGAGCGTTACTTCGCCGGCCGTAAACGTTGTTTCTTTGAACATGGGCATAGAGACTGACACGTCTTCGTCTGTGGTTGGATCGCCCTGCATGAGGTGTCTCTGCCCGAATAGGATTGAAGCTGATGTACCGAGGCGCGCCGTATCCGCCTTGCTCGGCAACCGCCTCCTTGACTGGCCCGCGCGCGGCTGTCGAGAATAGGCGCGTCGCCAGACGCCCCGCGATACGCCCCCGCTGTTGTCCGCAGTCTAGCCGCTACGCATCGCTTTACAACGAGGTTACGTCCCGATGATCCGTCCCTCTTTCGGTTGGCCATTGGCGTTTGTCGCGCTCTACGTCTCGTTGTCGTCGCAAGGGGCCCGAGCCGCTGAGGAGACGAAACCGAAGAAGGTAGTCTTCATCGCCGGGACGAAGAGCCACGGCCCAGGGCATCACGAATACGAACAGGGTCTGCGGCTTCTGGCCCATTGCCTGGAGACTTCGCCCAATCTGCCGAAGCTGAAGACCGAGGTCCACACCGATGGCTGGCCCAAGGACGAAAAAACGCTCGACGACGCCGACACGATCGTCCTCTTTTCGGATGGCTCGGACCATGACGAGCGAGACCATCCCCTGCTCCGCGCAGAACGCCTGGCGAAGCTCAGCCGCCTGATGAAGCAAGGCCGGGGGCTCGTGGCGCTCCACTACACGATCTTCGTCCCCAACGAAAAAGGAGGGCAGCAGTTTCTCGATTGGATCGGCGGCTATTTCGATTATCAGAGCGGCCCTGCCGCCAACGGCTGGTATTCCAAGATCGCCACGCACGCCACGCGACCGCGCGCCGGCGACGAAAAGCACCCCATTTGCCGCGGCGTGACCCCGTTCGACCTGAAAGAGGAGTACTACTACAACCTCCGCTTTCGCGCGGACGACAAACGCCTGACGCCGATTCTGGTGACCGACATCCCTGGCGAGCCGCAGCCGCAAACGGTGGCATACGCCGTCGAGCGCGCCGACGGCGGGCGCGGCTTCGGCTTCTCCGGAGGGCACTTCCATTCCAATTGGCAGGTCCCGAACTTTCGCAAGCTGGTGCTCAACGCCATCGTCTGGTCGGCCGGGCTCGAAGTCCCCGCTGGCGGCGTCGAATCGACTACCCTCGAAGAAGAACGAGCGAAGGCCGACGCGCGGCCGGTCCGCGCATTACTCGTCACCGGCGATCAGCATCCGGCGCACCTATGGCGCGAGACGTCGCCCCCGCTTGTCGAAGCGCTGTCGGCCCTAGACCCTCGCTTCAAGGTCACCGTCGTCGAAGATCCCGAAGCGCTGGCCAGGCTGGAACTCAAGGATTATGACTTGGTAGTCCTCAACTATTGCAACTGGGAGAAGCCGGGGCTGAGCGACGCCGCCAAGGCGAACTTTGTGAAGTATCTGCAAGCCGGCGGAGGGCTGGCGATCATCCACTTCAGCAACGGAGCATTCAACTTCTCGCTCCCGAAGGCCGAAAAGTCTGACTGGCCCGAGTACCGCACGAAAATCTGCCGCCGCGTCTGGGATCACACGCCGGGCAAGAGTGGGCACGACGCTTACGGCCGCTTCATTGTCGAGGTCGCCGACCCCGAGCACGAAATCACACGCGGTTTGAAATCATTCGAGACGGCGGACGAGCTTTACTTTCGACAACAAGGTGAAGAGCCGATCCATGTCCTGGCCACCGCCCACAGCAAGGCGATCGACCACGACGAGCCGATGGCCTTCGTCTACGAATATGGCAAAGGGCGGGTCTTTCAGACCGTGCTAGGACATGACGCCGCGGCAATTCGCAACCCGCCGGTCGCGGAGTTGATCCATCGCGGCGCGACCTGGGTAGCGCGGCGCGAACAACGCCCGATCGCGGAGCGCGCAGCCGCCTCGCCCACGCCGCCCGAGCCTTTGATCCCAGCGCCGCAAATCGCCGCTGGCCGATTCGGAAAACCGCTCGACGGAGCCAAACAGCGCGCCGTCGCCCCCAGGCGCGACGAATATCAATCGGCGCCTCTCTCGGTCGAATGCTGGGCCCGCCTGCGCGGCAAGGGAAGCTACAACCTGCTGTTGGCCAACGGTCCTAAGGAATCGAACCAGCATTGGGAGATTTACACGAACGTTGGCGACGGCCGATTTCACGCCTACCTGCCGGGCGCGCAACCGAGCATCATCGACTCGGGCAAGCCGGTCGTCGACGATCATTGGCATTTTCTCGCCATGACGTACGACGGCCAGCGCGTAAAACTGTACGTCGACGGCCGCCTGGCGAGCGACACAAAAGTCGCCCCAGCGGGAGGGACCGCGGCCGCGGGACCCCTCTTTTTCGCCAGCTATCCTCCCGGCGGACTCGGCTGCGATGGCCAACTGGCCGAAGTCCGCGTCTCGCGCGCCGTTCGCGCCTTCGAGGCCCCGCCAGCCGGGCCACTCGAAGTCGACCGCCAGACGATCGGCCTGTGGCGCTTCGACGCCCAGGGAAAAGACGCGACCGATCAAGCCGACAAAGGGAAGGCCGCCGCGAAGATCGTGGTGGCCGATCTCTCATCGCTCAAGAATAACGCCACGCTCGAAGCCGCCGCGGCGCCGGCGCCCGCTGTCTCGGATGTCATCGTTCCCCCCGCCGGAAAGATCGATATCGCGGCGCTCGATCCGGCGCTCGAAGTCACGCTGCTGGATCGCTCCGAGCACGAGTCGTTTCTGGGGGTGAAGGCTGACACTGCCGGGCGATTGTTTGTTGGCGGGCGCGAGGCACTGTTCGTTTACGAGCCCGACGCCAAGGGGGGCTACTCTCCGCGCCGCGAGTTGTTTCGCTTTCCGGCCGACTCTTGGTTGTTCGATATCGAAATCCGCGGCGACGACCTCTATGTCATGACCACCAGCGCGCTCTACATCCTGCCCGGCGCGCGGATCCTGCGCGAAGGGATCGAAGCGAAGCGGTTGATTTGGGGCATTCCGGTCGACGTCCACATCAGTTATCACTCGCTCGCCTGGGGGCCTGAGGGAGATCTCTACTTCTGTTCGGGCGATCCGCTGCTGAACTACGGCGATTACAACCGGGCAGACCACTGGGGCCACTGGACGATTTATAGCCAGCCCGCGGGGACAAAAACTAAGTACACCGGCGTCGGCGGCGTCTTTCGTTGCCGGCCCGATGGGAGCCATTTCGAAGTGGTTGCCGTCGGCACGCGCGGCTGCGGCGGCCTGGCGTTCGATCACGATTGGAACTTGTTCACCAATGACAACGATCACGAGAGCCTGCCGCAGCGCTATGTGCCGGCGCGGTTGCTGCACGTGGCGCCGGGAGTCGATTTCGCCTGGCCGCGCGGCTGGATGGCCGAGAAATCGCCCGACCGCGCCGACCTGCTCGAAACGATGTTCACCGGTATGGGGCGCGAAGTCCCCGTCGGTCAGACTTATTACGACGAGGATTACTTGCCGGAGAATTATCGCCACAGCCTGCTGGTGGCCGAGTGGGGCCGGCTGACGCTCGCGCGCTATCCGCTGCGACCGCGCGGGGCGAGCTTCGCCGCCGATGAGCATCTGTTATTGCAGGGGCGCACCCACGCTCGCCCCGTTGGGATTTGCGTGGGGCGCGGCGGGCGGCTCTTCGGCGCGGTGGCCTACATGGCCCACAACGAAGGCTCTCCCGTTTATCCGAGCGACCTGATCATGGTCTCGCGCAAGGACGACGCGCCGGCGCATCCATTCGCGTCGTACGAGGCGACCACCGCGCCGGCCGATCTGCTGTGGAGCGAGCTCGGCGCATCTTCCTGGTGGCAGCGTAACCGGGCTCATCAAGAAATCCTACGCCGCGGCGGCGATTTGCTGACCGAGGCGGCGACGCGCCTGGCCAAGACCGCGCCGACCGATTTCGCGGCCAAGCACCTTGTCTGGCTAGCCGCCGCCGGGCGTTCGTCGGAAGTCGGCCGTCAATTGCGCTCACTCGCCACGGACACCGTCTCTCCGCTGCAACTGCAATCGCTTCGCGCTCTGGGCGAATTTGTTGAGTTGGGCGCCAACGACGAGACATTCACTCGCGCGCTTGCGTCGGACAGCCCGCAACTGCAAATGGTCGGGCTGGCCGCCTGGGCGCGGCGCGCGGGTGAGCTTCCGCCCGAAGTCGTAGCCGTGGGGCGTAGTCAAGACACCTATTTGCGACAGACGTCCACTCGCCTGCTCGCGCGGCGCTTGAGCGTCGAACAAATCAGCCGGCTTTGCCGCGAGCAAGATTCGGCCGCGCGGCTGGCCGGCGTGTTGGCGGCCGGCGTGCGGTTGACCGTTCCCCCTGCGAGCGGGCCGGTCCCCGACTCCTTGTCGCTCAACTACACCAGCGGCAATGCGTTCTTCGAGATTCAATACGTCGGCGAAAAAATCGATCTTCGCAAGCTCGCCCGCGCCGGCAGTTTCACCATGGCTGAATGGTGGAAACAGGTTCCCCACACCCCGGAGCAGACGCAGCTTTTCGATTTGCTCAAAGGGTTGCTGACGGACCCGGAAGCTCCAGTTCGCTTGCAGGCGGCGTATTATCTGTGGCTGCTGGCCGACCCGGCGACCGAAAGCCTGGTGGCCGGGGTGTCGACCGCTGCGGATGAAGCTCGCCTGGCGGCGCTGCCGACCCAAACGATCGACAAGGTTTGGCTCTCCGGGCCGTTCCATTTGCGCGAAGGCAAACCAGCGGCCACGCCCGAATCGGGCGCGATCGATCTCTCCGCGCAATACCCAAGCGCCGCGGAGCCGATCGGCTGGCAAGAGGCGCCGGCTGAAAAAGGAATTTACGCGCTGGCCGCGCCCGACGACGCCCCTGCGGCGACGTACTACGCCTATTGTCGCTTGCAGAGCACGGTCGCGCAGCGGGCGCGATTCGTGGTGACCAGCGGCGGCGCTGTGAAAGTCTGGCTCAACGGCTCGGCGATTTACGAAAACGCCGTGGTCGCGGGGGGCAATAAATTCGCCAATATCTTGCTGCTCGAATTACAACCGGGGAGCAACGATCTCTTGATCCGCGTTCAAGACCTGAAGCAAACTTCGAAGCAGCCAGTGACGGTTGCGCTGGCTTATAGCGAGCTGCCGACGGTCATCGCCACGCTGCCGGAGAAATTGGGGTTGGGAACGCTGGCCGAGCGACTCAAGCAAGGCGCCGGCGCCGACGCTGCCAAAATCCCCGACGAGTTCCTGGCGGTCGATTGGTCGCAAACCGCGGCCGCAGGCGACGCCGCCCGCGGGCGAAAGCTGTTTGGTGCCGACGCGCTCGGCTGCGTCAAATGCCACGCCATCGTGCCGGGGCAAAGTGGCGGTGGCGGGCCGAGCCTGGTCGACTCCGGCAAGCGGTTTACAACCGCCCACCTCGTCGAATCGGTCTTGCTCCCCAGCAAGCAAATCGCGCCGGTCTTTCGCGGCGTGCGACTGGCCACTGACGACGGATTGATCTTCACCGGGCTGGTCGTCAACGAAACCGCCGAGCGCCTGGAACTGATGCTCCCTGACGCCACACACAAAACAATCGCCAAGGACGACATCGAAGAGCGAACACCGGTCGATGTTTCGCCCATGCCGACCGGCCTGGTGAAAACGCCGGCCGAACTTCGCGACCTGTTGGCGTATCTGCTGAGCGAGAAGCCGCTGGCGCCCTGACATGGCTACGTATCTCTGCATAAATCACGCGTCGTTGCCGTATTCACTCGTTATCGAAGACGACGACCGCGTAGCGTATGCGTATCTGCTGCGGGACGGGAAAATTGTCGGCGACGTGTGGTTATACAACTGCGGCCCAGCGCCAGTGACGCCTGAATGGCGGAATCCTACAAAGGCGC
>DASXPZ010000692.1:0-3282 GCA_036493275.1 Pirellulales bacterium | reverse complement strand
GGAGCGAATCACAGCGACAGGAATGAGAAGACCAGGCAGATTGCAGTATTATTATGTCACGCCGTGAACAAGGAGAACCGTGTTGCCCGATCTTACTCGTCGAAAGCTGGTGCGTATGCTGGCCGCCGCGCCCGCCCTCGCGTCCCTGTCCGCGGATGCGCAAGCCCGGCGCCAGACGCGCAATGTATTCCTGGTGATGACCGACGGGCTGCGCTGGCAGGAGGTCTTCGGCGGAGCGGACGAGCGCCTGATCAGTAAGGAGAACGGCGTTTCCGATCCGGACTCACTCCGTCGTGAGTATTGGCGGGATATTCCGGCGGCGCGGCGGGAAGCCCTCATGCCGTTTCTCTGGTCGACCATTGGACAGAAGGGTCAAATTTTCGGCAATCGGGCGGCCGGGTCCGAAGTCTCCGTTTCGAACGGTCTGAACTTCTCTTACCCGGGCTACAACGAAACACTCTGCGGATTCTCCGACCCTCGAATCGACAGCAACGACAAGATTGCCAATCCCAACGTGACGGTTTTCGAATGGCTCCATCAGAAGCCCGATTTCCGGGGCCGCGTGGCGGCATTCGGCGCGTGGGATGTGTTTCCATTCATCTTCAATGCCAAGCGCGCCGGTTTTCCGGTCAACGCCGGGTACGACCCACTCACGACACCTCCCATCTCGCCACGATTGGAGTTTCTCAACCAACTCAAGTCCGAAAGCAAGGTTTGGGACGACGAAGCCTTCGACGTTTTCACCTTCCACACGGCGCTCGAGTACGTAAGGGCGCACACGCCGCGCGTGCTATTCCTTTCCCTCGGCGAGACCGACGAATGGGCGCATGACGGGAAATATGCCGCCTACCTGTACTCCGCGCACCGCGTCGATCAAGCTATTGCGCAGTTATGGAAGACGGCGCAAACGATGCGCGAATACCGGGACCGCACGACACTCATCTTCACCTGCGATCACGGCCGCGGCGACAATGCGGTCGAATGGCGGAGTCATGGCCGAAAGATACCCGACTCGAAAGACATCTGGATGGCGTTTCTCGGGCCCGATACGCCGCCGTTGGGCGAAAGGCGGAAGACGGCGCCACTGCAGCAAAATCAAGTCGCGGCCACTCTCGCCGCTGTCCTCGGGGAAGACTATCCGGCGGCGGTGGCAAAGGCCGGCGCGCCGGTGGCAGACGTGCTGGGACAGTAAGGGCGCGCGCGTTGTAATCGTCGCGATCCGCACCTTACCGCCGGTCAAGGCAAGTGTCAATTCCTACCGATGAACTGGAATAGCCACCTACAGGTGTACTATTGGTAAAGGTAGCCACTACAAAGTAATAGGAATTGAGGCACGCACTTCCGATGACAACACAGAAAATAAACGAGAGCATCGTACTCGCAGCCATAGATGGATTCGAGTCACAGAAATCACGAATCGACCAACAGATTGCGGAACTCAGGGCAATGCTGCCCGGCAGCAATCGTCAGGCCGACACTCCTTCGTCCGATGGAGAAACAGGAAAACGGACATTCAGTCCCGATGCCCTACGACGGATGCGGGAAGCGCAAAAGCGCCGGTGGGCGAGAGTCCGCGGTGAATCAGCCGCACCGGCTTCCTCGTCCGCGGCGGCAAAAGCGCCGGCGAAGAAGAAGCGCCGGCTGAGCCCGGAGGGCCGGAAGGCCATTCAGGAGGCCTTGCGCAAGCGATGGGCGGAGAAGCGAGCCGCGGCTCCGGGCGCAAAGAAGGCCGCGGCGAAGAAGGGTTCGGCGGCCAAGGCGGCAAAAAAGACGGGGGCCAAACGGACTGCGGCGCCCGCAACACCGGCTGCCACCGAGTAGGTAACCAACTAAGTGCGCCGAAGAGGCCCGTGCGGCCGCCTCAAGCGCTCCAGCTCTCAAGAGCGAGCGGAGGCTGCCGCACGCGCGGGGCGGCAAGGACTGTCCTGACAAGGCGGCCGGCTTCGCGCCACCAGCCGTCATAACATCTTGACTCACAGGTAACGCGCAAAGGGCGCCAGTCATTTGCTTCGTTTGAAGACTGCCAGCCATCGGCGCCGGTTACTTCGACGCGCCGCGTATCGAGTCGCAAGCCCAGGCGAAGGGCCTTGAGCGCGCTCTCTTTTGCGCTCCAAAGAAGCGCGACCAGGCGGGGCCGGTCAGCGATGGCAGCTTGCTCCACCAGCAATTGCTCTCGGGAAGTGAAGTAGTCGGCCAGGAACGCCGGACTTCGCGGCTCGACGGTTTCGAGATCGCAGCCCAACTCGACGCCGGCGGCCGCGACGGCGCAAACCGCGGCGCCATCGCGGTGGCTCAGGGAAATCGTCAGCGGGGCCGGCCGCTTCCTGATCCAAACATTTGGGGCGCCGGACGTTTCCGGGCGGATTTCGAACCGTCGCAGGCACTCCGTACTGCAGGGGACATTGCAGTAAGCGGAGACGGCCAGTTTGGCGGTCCAGCGACCCAGCCGCCAATCGGCGCGCCGTTTCTCAAAGCGCATCGCGCCCAATCGCAGCGCCTCGTCCGCGGTCAACCAGTCATCGGAAGGGGGCAGGTCGCCCTGCCCCTGTTCGAACCAATAAATGGCCATGGGCTAAACAGCCGCGGTCTCGAGAGGCCGTAACAGTTCCGGGCCGACATCCGTCCGGAATTCAACCGTCCGATAACCGCTGACCTGAACATAGCGATGGCCGGCGCCATTCACGACCTGGGCGTCGAAGCATTCCCGGGCAGGATCGTAAATGACAGTCGCGTACACCGGTCCGTTGGCCGGCGGTTGTTGCGGGAAGGTCACGCGATCGACATGCCGCGGCAGCCCCATGGAGTGCTGCGTCGAGATGCCCAGAAGGCCGGCAGTCTGGAAGCAAAGTTCGATCAGACGCGGCGACACTGCGAGCGCCTGCGCGCCCGGGCGGCAATCCTCGGGCAGAACTGCGGGCATCTCACCGACAATCCGGTCCGCTTCCGACCACGCGCGCTTCAAGACCTGATAAGCAGGTCCGTGGAAGTACACGCGGTAAATGTCCGCCGCCTCGATGGGCGACCCGATTCCCAGTGCAGGCGCCGAACCCGTCACCGGTTCGGCAGCATGTGGAGTTAGCCGCACTCGCGCCGTAAAGTGGGTGGTGACCTGCGGTTCCGTCTGATTGGCAAGCTGACGGCGGCCGATGAGACGGCAATCCGCGAAGAGACAGCCGTCACCGCAGCGGAACACAGCTTGGATGACAACTGTGCGGGGCTCGTCGCGATAGAACTTGAAAGGCGCCAGGAACTCGATGTCCTCGATCGATTCGACGCGCCAAT
>DASXPZ010000691.1:0-4829 GCA_036493275.1 Pirellulales bacterium | reverse complement strand
TCGCCAATTGCGCGGCTTTCATTTCGGCAGGGTCGAGGCGGCCATTGCCGTTGGCGTCGAACTGCCGCATCATCTGAAAAGTCGCGACGTTGGCGATCTGGTTCCGCGCCCGGCTGCTGCCGCCGCCGTTGCGATTATTGCGACCGTAGGCGTTTTGCATTTGCATCATCTGCATTTGCTGGGCGTAAGCGGCGGCCCGTTGCTCGGCCTGGGCTTCCTCCTGAGCGGCGGCGGCTTTCTTTTTATCCGTTCGGGCTTGCCGGGCCGCCTTGGCCTCGGCGGCCTTCGCGTCGCGAGCGGCCTTCAACTCGGCCAGCTTCGCTTCACGCGCTTCTTTTTATTCGGGAGTCTCAGGGGCCTTCTTCGCTTTGCTCGCGGCGCCTTTGGCCGCCGTCTTGCCGGTCGCTCCCTTGGCGGGAGTTGACTTCTTGGCCTCGACCTTTTTGTCGGCCGACTTGTCTTTGTCGGGCGACTTGTCTTTCTCTACCGTCTTGGCGCCTGACTTCTTGGAAGCCGGCGCGTCTTGATCCGCGCTTGCCAAGGAGACGACCGAAAGCGCCAGCGAGAAGGCCGTTGCGCAAGAAATGAAAGAGAGACGCCGATTGGAACGCATGGTTGCCTCGCTCGTTCGATGGAACAAATGCCGCGTCGCGGTTCCGGTTCCACCGGAGGTTTCGCCTGATTCCAACTTCCAGCGTATCGCCCAAATCGCCGAAATGAAAGCATTTTGGGCCGGTTTTCGGCCTATTCGGCGAGCGGAACGCCGGATTAGCCCGCCAAAAGCAGCATTTCCAGGTAGCTGCGACGCTCCACCTCGGTCAAACCGAGCGATTGGCCAAGTTCGAGGAGCGCCGCGCGGGCGGCGTTTAAATCTGCTTCGTCGGCCGCAAGCTCGATCTCGGCGAACCAGCCAAGCTTCTCGATATGATCCAGCGCGATCTCGGCCCGCCGCCCGCCGATCTCGATCTGTGCCGTGCGACGCTGCTTACGAACCGTGGCGACCGACGAGAACGCAAGAGCGAGCAATAGCTCCGCGAATCGCGCGGCGCCGCTGGCGCCCGGTTCAATCGGCAATTCTAGCTCGCGGCGCGTTTTGGTGGCGGAGTCGATCTTCGGACCCTTGTACGTCACGCAATTCCATTCCCCCACCGAGCGAATGCGCAGCGCCTCGTCGGTCGCGGCGAAGTCTCGCGCGGGGTGAGCAAAATACTGGTCGCTCTGTTCGACCGCCGGACCGAAACGCACGCCCAGCCGCGCCATCCGCTCCTCGAACGCCGCCGCATCCGCCAACCGAAACTTCTGCTCCACCTCAAATCTTTTGTTCGACGCTGCCGCGTCGGGTGAGGTGGAATCCGAAGTGGGGGAAGATTCGTTCATGAGGTAGTGATTGGAGCGCGTAGTTTTTGAAGCAATGCGTGGGCCGCCGCGCTTGGATCTACCGCGCCCGATACCGCCGCGCTGACGGCGACGCGGGAGAAACCCGCCTCCTTTACCGCCGAGACATTCTCCAGATTGATGCCGCCGATGGCTAGCGCCGGCAGCGTGATTTCGGCGGCGACTTGTCGCAACAGTTCTACGCCGGTGTGCTCCGCAAAATGTTTGGTCGTTGAAGCGAACGTCGGGCCGACGCCGATGCAATTGGCGCCGTCGAGCACCGCCGCGCGGGCTTGTTCGATCGAATGGGTCGAAACTCCCACTAGCGCCCCCGGCCCCACAATCCGCCGCGCCGCCCGCGCCGGTAGGTCTTCCTGCCCGACGTGGACGCCATCGGCCCCAACGAGCGCCGCGATATCGGGCCGATCGTTGATCACGCAGAGCGTGCGCGGACGCGACGCAATCGAATTTGCCAGCGACGACTGTGACGTTCTGTCTCGCAAAATCTGTGCGCGGGCCAGTAATTCGCGGTCGTCGAGCCGTTTGTCGCGCAGTTGCAACATCGGAACGCCCGCGGCCACCAGCGCTTCGACCAGGCGGACGAATTCCGCCTCGCTGGCTCGGCCGTCGATCAGCACACAGAGCGAAACGCCCGCCATTCGGTCGCGGCTGGCTCCGGCGATTTCGATCGCTTTTTCGAGCGTGTAGGCGCGATAACGGACGCGCTCAATGGCGGCAGCCACCGGCGGCAGGCAGACCTTGCTGTATTCTTCCAGGCTGCGCAGCGCCTCGCCCAAGCGATTCCAATTCGCGGCGACGACGCTCCCGATGTCGGGCCGGTCCATCTCGCCCGGCGTGGTGATCCGCGTCCCCACGTCGCCGGCGGTGTCTCGGCTGGCGAGCAGCGCCTGGCGCGAAAGAGGCTCAAGCGCCGTCTGCAAGTCGTGCCGAAGGTGTTTCAGCTCGCGCGTCAGATGAGCGTCGTCCAAAACCATGCGGGCGAAATCCTCGACGACGCGCAAGCCTTCGCGCGCCCGATTGGCAGCCGCGTCGAGCAACCGCGCCAGCGGAACCTCCGGCAAAGGAACGCTCGGCCCAACAGCCAAATTGGGCAGCTCCACGTTCCGGGAGGGCGAGGCTCCCGCCGAGCCGGGCGCCGCGCTCGGCGCAGCAACCTCATTTGGGGCGCGCGACTCAGCGGCGATCTCCTCCTCCTCCACAACCACCGGCAACGGCCCCTTCTCATGGCCATACAGTCCGTGAATTTGCTGTTCGAGTTGATCGGGATCGAAACCCTGCTCGCGGAGCCAGCTTGAGATCTCGCCCGGCGAAGCGACGAGGCCCAACAGGATGAACTCTGTCGCCAGGACCAGCGGCGGCGGATAGTCCCACAGTCGATTAACCGCTTCGTGAAACGCGGCGTCGACGTCGGGCGACACGTCACGGCTTTTGGTCGCCGCCCGCGCCGTGGGACGTAGCGAGGGCCACTTGCGGAGAACGGCGTCGGCGTCGATTCCGCGAGCTTGCAGCATCGCGGCGGCCCGGCATTCGGCTTCTGCCAGCAGACCCAACAGGAGCTCGGGCGCCCTCAATTCGTCACGATCGTCGCAACTGCGCCAGGCGGCGGCGGCGGCGAGGACACGCTCCGAACCAGGGGTGAACGACCATGCCATAGCAGCTCAGCATCGCAAATCGAGCGCGGATCATCAAAGGGGCCGCATAAAGCAATTATCGCTCACGACAGGTCGCAGAAGAGGGGGCCAGAGCGGCCGACTCTGGAGGTTCTCCCCGAAGACGGGAACCGCCGAGGAACTTTTTGTGTCCTTTTCGATTGAAAAGCATCTCCCAGCGCCGTCATGTTTATTGCTCCTAAAGTCAAGCGAGACATTTACTTGCCTTGCTCGGCCATGGATTAAAAGATACAATTCCGCGCCGGCGAAACAGACTGTTTTTCGGGGAACCGAGAGCGAGCCAAAACGCCGATTTCATCCTAGGAGAGGGATGCACACGCGAAAGGAGTCGCGACGATGTCCTACGCCTGCTGGACAATGTACTTATGGCCGGGACTGCCAGACCTGTGGTGGCGTGGGTCGCGCGCCGGCATGGCGCTGGCCCTGGCGTTCGGATTGCTAGCAAACCTGGTTGTGGCCGCAACCTGGGTCTGGCCTGAACTGCTGGGCGTGGGGTTGGAGCGAATGCTGTGGGCCGGATTAGCGGTCGTTTGGGTCGCGCTATTAGGCGTGTCGTTTCGAGTCGCAGTTCGATCAACCGAAACCATCCCCACCGGCGAGACGGACTTCTTCTCCGTGGCGCAAGGTGAATACCTGAAAGGCAATTGGCTTGCAGCCGAGGTACTCGCCCGGCAGTTGCTGCTAGCGCATCCCTCGGACGCCGAGGCGGCCTTGCTGCTGGCGAGCACGCTGCGGCGGGCAGGCCGGCTGGACGAGGCCCAAGCCACTTTGGAAGAGCTGAAACGCTGGGACCGCGCCGCGGCCTGGCGGCGTGAAATCGAGATCGAGGCAGAACAGATCGCCGAGCGGATGACGGAAAAGGCCGAGAAAATCGAGGAGGAAAGGGCGGACGAGGCGGCGCCGGCCGAGCAAGCGGAATTGGAACGGGAAGTGCATGATCAGGGTCCCGAAACCCTGCCCCTGCCAAATGTGCGCGAAGCGGCCTAAACTCTCCACTGCAAGGCTTGTTGGGCTACGCGTCCGGGCAGCGGGGTGTGCGAGGTTGCCATGTACGAGCGGTTTACGAATCGTGTCCGCCGGGTGATGAAGCTGGCAAACCAGGAAGCGCAGCGGTTCAATCACGAGTACATCGGCACGGAGCATATCCTGCTTGGGCTGGTGAAGGAGGGAAGTGGAGTAGCAGCCAAGGCCCTCGCAAACTTGGATGTCGATCTTCGCTCGATCCGGATGTTAGTTGAAGAAGTGCTTGTTAGCGGTCCTGATATCGTAACGATCGGGAAGCTACCGCAAACGCCAGGTGCTAAGAACGTGATTGAACGCGCATTGGAAGAAGCCCGCAACCTCAATCACGCGTATGTTGGCACAGAGCACATTTTGCTGGGATTATTGCGAGTTGAGGAAGGGGGAGCTGCGAAGGTTTTAAACCATCTGGGGCTGACGACGGAATCCGTTCGCCAAGAAGTGCTTGACCTTCTGGGGCATGACTCGGATCGACCAAGAGTACCGGAGTGTCGGGCGACAACCGTTTTGCCGAACGATCCGAATTGGGCCTCTTCATTGGGGCAACAGGTCGGCAAACTGCTGGCAAAACTGAAGGGCCGAGACGAAACAGAGAAGCGGGCGTAGAATACTGCAATCAGACCGTCGGTCGGTTAGAGAGTCAAATCGAGAAACAGTCGGATTTAGAGACAGCGAGATAACGAGACCGGGCGAGAACCGAAACCTGACGATCCGCTTGCGGCTTTGGCCGTGAGGCGAATCGGC
>DASXPZ010000690.1:0-6756 GCA_036493275.1 Pirellulales bacterium | reverse complement strand
CGAGTACACGTTCTTCGTGACGGCGTCCTCGGATACGGCGGTGCTGGAATTCGATTCGCGAAACGACCCAGGCTATCTCCGCTTGGATGATGTGAGCGTTACGCCGGTCCCGGAACCCGGCTCTTTAGTACTATTCGGCCTGGGGGCTGTGGGCCTGTTCGTGGCCGCCCGTCGCAGACACAAAGGCTGACCCGCCGCGAATCTCAGCGTTCAACGCCCTCGGCCTAACCCGCCGCGGGCGTTGACGTTTTTACAGATCGTCATCGTCAGACTTGGCGCCCGAGGCCAGCAGGCTTGGTTTCCTTTAATCAGCGCGGCGCTGTGGGTTATTCACCCCGGTCGGTTTTGCAATGCAGACCCGAGGCCAAGGGTTCGACTCCCTTCCGCTCCATCTGTTTTAAACTCGGCCGAAGTGATATCGCAATTGCCTGCCGATGTCGGCCGAGCGATTCAGTTCCCTGGCTGCAATATGGCAGACGCTGCTCGGGCTCGATCGTGGGATGCGGAATGCCCGCGAGGCGCCGATAGGGCGTGCGCCTTCCGAAGCGCCGTCGCCTCGTCCAGGGGCATCCATCTCAAGCCTTTTGCCCTTTTTCAGAGCCCGCCTCGCTTTGCGAGCAGCGCTGCGCTCCGGCGCGGCATACCGCGCCGCTCTTCTCCGCCCGTCGGAATGCAAACCGTCGCCCTTTCAAACGGCTGAATGGCCGGGGTAGATCGCCCGCTCGGGCGATTGACGCGGCCTGAAGGGGCGATCATATAGAGATAAAAGGGATTCTATCTGAAACGAACGGGCCGCGTGACTCTGGCCAGGTTGTGTCGAGCGCGATTGGGCCGACCGCGTCCGGGCCGAAGGCGGTTGGGCCGAAGGCGTCTGTCGCAGACGCGCCGGTCCGAGCTTCGCGGATCGCCCCCGAGGAACCACGAACCTAATGGTCGATTTCAAACGCCAGGCGAAATCCAATCCGGCGAAATCCAGAAACTCGAAATCGACCGAAAAAGCTGGCGGGGGCCCGCGGCAGGTTTTGTGGTTACCTGGCGCCGCAACGTCTTTGGTTGTCCCGCTGATTCTCGCCGGCGCGGTGCTGGCGCTCTATTCGTGGACCACGCGCGCGCCGTTTGTCTTCGACGATATTCCTTGCATCCAAAATAATCCGTCGATCATGCATTTGAGTCCCTTGTGGGGCGACGCCCCGGGCGAGGGCGTGCTGCGCCCGCCGCAAGATTTCAATACGTCCGGCCGACCGCTGGTAAATCTCACGCTGGCCTTGAACGTCTTTGTTGGCGGTTTGAATCCTGTCGGATTTCACGTGTTTAATGCGGCCGTGCATCTGCTCTCGGCGCTATTGCTGTGGGGCCTTGTCCGTCGCACATTGCGCTTGCCCTGCTTGGCCGACAGGTTCGCCGGCGCCGCCGATCCGCTGGCGTTTGCCGTGGCGCTGTTGTGGACGGTGCATCCACTTCAAACCGAGGCGGTGCAGTACGTCTCGCAGCGGACGGAACTGTTGGTTGCGCTGTTTTATCTGGCGGTGATGTATGCGAGCCTCCGTTATTTCACTTCCACATCGCGGAACGAGCGGATCGTTTGGGGATCGTTGGCGACCGTCGCCTGCCTGGCGGGCATGGCCAGCAAGGAAGTCATGGTCTCGGCGCCGATCGTGGTGCTACTCTTCGATCGGACGTTTCTGGCCGGCTCGTTCGCGCAAGCCTGGCGTCGATCTTGGCCGCTTTACGTTGGCTTGGCCGGCAGTTGGAGCTTGCTGTTGGCGCTCAATGTTGGCGGTCCGCGCTCCGTGTCGGCGGGCTTTCACTTGGGAGTGCCGGCCTACGTGTGGTGGTGCACGCAAGCCAAGGTGTTGGCGCTGTATCTGAAGCTGGTCGTCGCGCCCTGGCCGCTGGTGATTCACTACGAGATTCCCTATCTCGACACGTTTTCAACGGCGTTGCCGTGGCTGCTGCCGGCGGCGTTGTTGGGCGCTGGGACGCTTTATTTGCTGTGGCGGAGGAGCGCGGTGGGATTTTTGGCTGCGGCAGTGTGGCTGATCCTATCACCGACGCTGATCGTGCCGATCATCACCGAAGTCGCCGCCGAGCGGCGAATGTACCTGCCGCTCGCGGCGTTGATCGCGCTGTTGGTTTGCGGAGGTTACGCGCTCGCGAAACGCGCCGCGACTAACGCCAATACTGGTCGCTCGCCGGCCTGGCCACTTACCGCAACGGTTGGCGGAGCGCTCGTGCTGGCCGTGGCGTTGGGCTCGCTGAGCGCGCGCCGGTTGATGGTCTATCGAAACGAGCTCGGGCTGTGGCAGGATACTTATGCTCGACAGCCCCACAACCCGGTTGCCCGCAATAATCTGGCCTCCACGCTCGTCAATACGGGCACGCGCCTGGTCAATCACCAGCAGCACGAGCAGGCCATCCCGTACTATCGCCAGGCCATCGAACTTCGGCCCGACCAATCGCTGAATCATCTTGGCCTGGCCAACGCCCTCTATTGTTTGCACCGGCTGGAGGAAGCAGATCAAGAGCTCGCGCTCGCGATTCCGGGCGAAGGGAGCGACGCCGATCGATGTAATGTCTACATCCTGCGGGGCATGCTGCGGCTGGCGCAACAGCGGCCGGGCGAAGCGATCGAATCGTTGCGCGCGGCCCTGGCGATCAATCCCGCTGAGCCCATTGCGCGATGCCAATATGGCATCGCGCTCGCGAAGCAAGGCGACCTGACGTCGGGGATCGAAGCGCTGCGCGAGTCGACTGCCATTCGTGCTGATTTGCCCATCGCTCAATACGAATTGGGCCGGGCGCTGTTTGCTCTTGGCAAACCGGAGGAAGCGGCCATTCATTTCCAAAAGGCCGTTGAATTAGGGCCCAACGAGGCAGTCTATCGCCAAGACCTCGCCGCGACGCTCTCCAGGATCGGCGACCTGGCGAACGCCGAAACGCAGCTCCGCGAGGCTATCCGGCTCAATCCTGGCAATGCCAATCTGCACAATCTGCTGGGCGTCGTCTTGGGCCAGCGAGGGAATCTGGCGGCGGCGATCGCCCAGTTCAATACCGCGCTCGAGATCCTTCCGACTCATCAGGAAGCCTTGAACAACCGCGCGAAAGCGCTGCAACTGCAACAGAACTCAGCGGCGCCTCGCCCGGCGCCTTGAGGGGCACACACAGACGGGCTCTATCAGCTTGTGACAGCGGCGGGCTGCATGCGGAGAGCAAGGCCGTACCGCCGAGAACATTCTCACTCGGGCTAAGTCTTGCAGGCGCCCTGCGCAGACGGGAGAATTTGCTCAGCGTCCAGGGGAAAAAGCTTTCAGCGGCTCTCTTAACGGAGCGACACTCATGGCATTCGCAAGATCGTGCGCGGTGGTTGTGGCGGCGTCGGTTGGATTGCTGGCGGCGGTGGCCATTGCCGCGGAGCCGAAGAGTAGCGACTTCACAGCCAGCGATGGCGTGAAGATTCATTATCTTGAAAGTGGCGCCGGCGTGCCCGTCGTTTTGATTCATGGTTACACCGGCACGGCCGAGGGAAATTGGTTCAGCAATGGCGTCGCCGCGGCGCTCTCGAAGAAGCATCGCGTGATTGCGATCGATTGCCGCGGCCATGGCGATAGCGAAAAGCCGCACGATCCAGAAAAGTACGGCCCACAGATGGCCAAGGACGTCGTCGAATTGATGGATCACCTGAAGATTGAGAAGGCCCACGTGCATGGCTATTCGATGGGGGGCTTTATCGTCACGCAGTTGCTGGCGACGCAGCCTTCGCGATTCATCACGGCCTCGTACGGCGGATCGGGCGTGCCGGAAGTCGATCCCGAACAGAAGGCCAAAGTTCCGGCCGACAAGCCGGGCCCCGACCCGCAAGAAGCCGAGGCCAGCGGCAAGCTCCGCGCGCATCCAAAGCGCGACGAAGAAGCGCTCGACGCGGTTCGCAAGTATCCCTGGAAAGATGGGCAGCGGCCCGACGTCGATCTGACCAAGATCAAGATTCCGGTCCTGGCGATCAACGGCGAGTTCGACGGCCCCAACGCCAAAACGCACCGCATGCGGCGCGAGCTGGCGAATTTCAAATCGGTCGTCCTGCCGGGCAAATCGCACCTGACGGCGATCATGGCAGGCTACATCCCGCAACTCTACATCGATTCGCTCGTCGAATTCATCGACGCGAACGACCCTCCGCTCAAATAGGCGAAACGCGGCAGGCCGGCGCGCTATGGATGACGGTGCGCTCGGCCCACGATAAACTTCAGCAATTCTATTTTGCATCGGCTGCTTGAACGTTCAGCGCGAGCGCGCGGTTTTGAGATTCATCCTGGCATGTCCACTGACTCTTCTCAGCAGCACATCTGGTCGCACTTTCAGAACCAGGCCGCCGAATATGGGTTTCACGCGTCGCACGCGCGGCACGCGGCGCTGCTGCGTAAAATGCAACGCCTGGCCGGCGGCGGCAAGCCGAGCGTGCTGAACGTCGGCGTCGGCGACGGCAATCTGGAACGCACGGTCCAATCGCTGGGCTGGAGCGCCTCGTCGCTCGATCCCGACGCCGCGGCGGCGGCAAAGCTCGCCGAAAAGGGAATCGACGCCAAGGCCGGCTTCGTTCAAGCCATTCCGTTCGGCGACCGGGCGTTCGATTTTGTCGTCGCGTCGGAAGTCCTCGAGCATCTCACGGCCGAGGAGCGGCTGGCGGCGCTGGGTGAGATTCGACGAACGCTGAAGCCGGGAGGCTACTTCTTGGGCACGGTCCCTTATCAGGAAGAACTCGATTTGAACGTGACCGTTTGTCCGCATTGCCGGCAGGTGTTCCATCGCTGGGGACACACCACGTCGTTCGACCTGCCGAAGATCCGCGCCGAGCTGGCGCCGTCTTTCCGCGTCGTGGAATGCCGCCGCACCGCGTTCGTCGAATTCCGCGGGCGCAACCTGCGCGGGAAGCTAAAGAGCCTGACGCGGCTCATCTTGGCCCGCTGCGGCGCGGCGATCGCCATGCCGAACATCTTGTTCGTCGCGCAAGCGCCGTAGATGTAGTGACAAGAAACCAAGTTTGACGATCACGCGGCGTCGCGCCTTCGTGAGCCGCATGGCGCCAGCCTGCGGGTTCTTCGTGTGCCAGGCGCCGCGCAAATTCACCCGCGGCTAGCGCCGAACGGCTCACAGGTTTTGTAGGTCACGAAGTCCCCTGCGTGACATGGCGGCGCCGATCCGCGCTTGGAGTTGTCACGCACGGCGTGCGCGACCTACGCGCTTTGATCGTAATTCATCGGCTATCTGGCTTTCGACACCCACGACTCGGCCACGCTGCGCAGATCGGGGGCGGGGACTGACGTGTCCGCGAAGTAGTGTCGCTCCAGCGATTGGATCGAGCCGGCCAGCTCGCGGTGCATGTCGGTCGACAGCCCGTCGTTCGCCTGAATGTTGCGCAACAGCGCCAGCACGCTGAACGGCGTGACTTGCGCGGGCACCTGAAAGCGAGACGCGGTGGATTGTTTCACGCGGCCGCGGTTCATGTACCAGGCGGCGCCGCCGGCCAGTGCAATCGCAGGAATCACGAGCAAGCCCCACAGCCAGGGACGCTTGACGTCGCCGTATTGTTTTTCGAGCGAGACCTTTTGCTCGACTTCGTCGAGATCGGCGTCGTTGTAGCGCTGATAGGTGATCTTGTCGGCTTCGATCTTGGGGCCAGGGAAGGTGAACTCCGTCGGCAGCGCCGCCAGATCCGTGCGGCCGTTGAGCGTGACGGTGCAGGTCCGCTCCGAGATCACCACCGGCTCGCTGCTCTCGGGATCGAACCGCGAGATCGAGACGCCGCGATCGTCGATCTCGCCGATCTCGAACTCGCCTGACTTCAAGTCGAGCAGCTTATCGAGCGGCGGGACCAGCCCGTGGGCCGTGGCCTTTACTTCCAGGACCAGCTTGCCTTTGTCGGCCTGGCGCTCGTCGAGCGTTTGCGTGATTTCGAGCTTGCTGGTGGGGCGACCGGCCGGTTCGCTCTTCGACGCGTCGATTGGCAGGGCTGGCGAATGGATGGGCAGCATGACAAAGCCCGAGGTGTCGAGGAAATCGAGATCCATCTTCATCGACGGGATCTTATCGATCTGGGCTCCGCGCGACTTGAGCAGCACGTAGGCGTACGGCGTGACGCGCCAGCCGAATTCCTTGGCGGCGCGCGACGTGACGTCCTCGGATTGGAAGGTAACCGAGAGGACTTCGAAGTTCTCGGACAGGGCGGCGGTGATCGACTCCTGGAATTTATCGCGATAATTTTCCAGCGGGCGACCGTAGTTGTAGTAGAAGTTTCCCTGGTTGTTCTGGTTTTGCAGATAGCGGCCGAATCCGCCGCTCTCGCGCTCGATTTCCGGTGTGTGCAATAGCTCAACGAATACTCCAAACGGCTCGCCGACGCCGACGTTCGACGAACCGTCGACGCGCGTCGTCAGCTTGATCTCGGTCACCAGGTCTTTGTAGTAGTCATAGAGCTTGCGGGCTTCGCGAGCTTGCGAATGATCGCCGACGATCTCGAAGCCGCCGGTCAGGTAGCGAAACTTGACGGTCGGCTTGACGGCGCTCATTCGCGTGAAGAGGCCGTTTGCGAACTTGGTGAGGTGATATTCGGACGCTTCGCCCGGCAGGGCCTGAATGGCGGCGCGAATCAACGCCGGCTGGCGGGCGTCGGGCGTTTGCTTGTGGTCGACCCGGCCCAGGTCGCTGGCGCCGAGACTGGCGTAATACCAATGATCGTAGACCTCGGTCGATTGCTCTTCTTCA
>DASXPZ010000689.1:0-2780 GCA_036493275.1 Pirellulales bacterium | reverse complement strand
GCGCGTCAAGCGGGCACTTCTTCAGATACTTGCTGAACGTCTCAATATAGGGCGTGCGAAACTGAATTCGCGTGATCGACTGATAAGGAATCTCATACGGCGTGTCGAACCAATTTCCATTCGAATCGAAAAAAAGGAACTCCAAAGTTCTGTAGTGAGTCGACGTGATTCGACCGATATGATACCCAGATTCTTCAGCGTCTTCCGAACCGTCGCAGTCGAGGCTGACATTCTGGTGGCAAGTGTAGAGCGTAAAAATCGCCTTCTTGATCGACTCGATGGGCACAAACGGATTCAAGCTGGTGCTGCCGTGAAAGCCCTCGCCATGCAACATGCGAGTCCAATTCTCGTTGGGCTCCGCGCTCACGAGGTCCGGCGTGCGGAAGATCGCGTAGCCGTCCGGGCGAAATGCGGCGAATTGGAATACAAGCGTGCAGGCATCGTTTGAATCGAGAACGAAGCCAGTCGTCGACGGGTTCTCGTAACGGTCTCGAAGCTTAACGACGAGATCGGCGCCGGCGTATTCTGCTAAACCAGACACGCCTCACGCCCCCACCACCAACGGTTGCCCGACTTGCGTCCACCAGTTGGCCGCGTGGTCGCGGGTCCAGCCGCCGGCGGAGTCGCAGGACGCCAGGTCGCGGGCGAAGGCGCCGGCGTTTTCATAACGCTCGGCTGGGTTCTTGGCCAGTGAGCGCAGCACCACGCGCTCCAGGTCGGCCGGCAGGTCGGGGCGAAATTGCGACGGCGGCGGCGGATCGTCGTGAGCGTGCGCGATCATCACCTTCATCGGCTTGTCGCTCTGAAACGGCGGACGCCCGGTGAGCATGTAGTACGCCACGGCGCCCAGCGAATAGATATCGCTCCGCGCGTCGGGCTCGGTGTCGCCAATCGCTTGCTCCGGCGACATGAACAGCGGCGAGCCGGTGATCATCCCCTCTTGCGTCAGTTGCACGCTGGAATCGTCGACCATCGCCTTGGCCAGGCCGAAATCGAGCAACTTGGCGACGTCGTAGACGCCCCCGCGGATGGCCGCGAAGATATTGCCCGGCTTGATGTCGCGATGGACCAGCCCGGCGGCGTGCGCTTCGCGCAGCGCGTCGCAGGTTTGCTCCAGCAGATAAATCACGCGCTCCGGCGCGAGGGGCCCGTGCCGCTCGACCAGCTCCGAGATGCTCAGGCCCGGCAGATATTCCATCACATAATAAAACGTGCCGTCGTCGGTGCGGCCGTAATCGAAGATCTCGACCGTGTTCCAGTGCGACAGCTTGGCCGTCGCCCGCACTTCGCGCTCGAAACGAGCCAGCGCTCTCGGGTCGCGTGCTTTGTTCGGACGGATCACCTTGATGGCGCAGGGGCGCTTCATCATCTGATGCTCGGCCAGATAGACTTCGCCCATGCCGCCGGCGCCGATCAACTCGCCCAGCTTATATTGACCGAGTTGCTTCGCCTCGTAGGCCTGCCGACGCAACGAGCCGATCATGTGGGCGCCGTAAGCGCTCGAGAAAAAACCGATCGAGATCATGAGCGTCATGCCCGACACGGAATCGAACGTCGTCAACTTGCCGAACGTTGGGTAAGTTGCGCGATCGATCAAGAAACAACTGATCGGCGCAATCGCCATGAACCCCAGAATGATCGCCGCTCGGCGACCGCTGTTGGGGATATAGATGGCGTAGGTGAACATCAAGGCGTACCAGAGCGCCACCGGATTGAAGACGTAGCCCAGGTGGGTCGCCACCAGCGTGGCGCAATGTTGCACGGCGACAAAGAACAGGGCCGTCAACCCAAAGATCAACGTCTCGGCCACGCGCAGCCAGCGGAGCGACAGATCGCACTTCGAGCAAAGCTTGTAGCTGACTAGCGCCATCACGCCGACGTGGATCGCCTGAAACCAGGAGAGAAATTTTTCATGCGAGGCCAGGGCGCCGTCGAGCGTCGTCTCGCGCGTGGTGAAAAAATCGCGCAGCAGAAACGCCATTGATCCCAGGCAAAACACGAGCGCCGCCGCCCGCAAACGGGTGCGCAGCAGCACGCGGGTTTCGTCGGTCAGGTCCTGGCCGCTCCCCTCGATCAGTTCGACACGGGGGCAGCCGTCTGGGCTGGCGCTGGGGCTCGGAAACGGAGAGGTTCCGCCGCCGTGGACGTCGAGCGTGGCGTGCGGCTTCCGTCGATCAGGATTCAGTGGATTCGAGTCGTTTACTGGCATCTGAGAGGTCTCCCTCGACACCTAAACCCAAAAAGTCTTGCCTACATCATACACGTCGGGCGTCACAAAGGCGCCCTGGCAATTGGCGATCGCAACCCGGCCAACGGCAAAAATCGTTTTCAGGCGGAGTAACTTGCGGCGAGCCTCCTGAACCATGAGGTTTGGGTCGAGAAGACGGTCTCGCCCAAACCAGGCGGACAGTCATTCGTTCGACTCGCTCCGTTATTGTCTCCTTCTTTGCGAATCGCGCGATGGAGACAAGGCGCCTCGGAGGCTCTCCAGAAGAGGGGCGGCCCTCCCCGCAGGTTCGTTTCCGATTCTGTCTCGACTTGTCGGCTGAAGGTCCGCGCTGCTATCTAAGAGCCGACATTTTGGCGCCTCGCGAGCTTCCTGACTCGGCAGCCTGCCTCTCAGTCTTTTGAAACCGAAGTTCGGCCAAATTCTGGCCGCCTCTGAAAAATAAGGACCACTTGTCTTGACAAACATCAGTAAATGACGATAGTTATCATCATAATCATCTTAATGATGATTGAGTGATTTGTGATCTAACTGTTTGTGAAATAATCGATTG
>DASXPZ010000688.1:0-7377 GCA_036493275.1 Pirellulales bacterium | reverse complement strand
GGCGGCGATGGCCAAGGCTTGCCGCGGCGCGCCGGCTCGCGCGGCGATCTTCTCGCTCTCCGCGGCCGATTCGATGAGCCGCGCCGCGAGATCGCGCTGCAGTTGGAGAGCCTCGGGCGACAAATCGGCGAGATTGCTCGTCGCTAGTGGCGAAACGATAAGCGTAGCGATGAGCGCGCTCTCCGGACCCTCGGGACTGGCGCCGCTGGACCAGCGAGTGATCGCTTCGACCATGATTGCCTGATACGCCGCGGCCATCTCGCCGGCGTTCTTGGGCGCCGCGTCGCGCAGCATGGCGACAATCAACGGATTTGCCGGGAGATCCGGAGTTCCGCCAGATGAAAAAACAACGCGATCGAGCGCCACGTAGCCATCGCCGTCGTCAATCAGCTCGATATACGCGCGATGTCCGATCCACTTGCTAACGTCTTGCGCTTGCCAATGAGGTCTGTCCGGTCCTGGGCCGAATTTCAATCCGCCGTAGATCGGATCCTGGATCAACTGAAATCCGTCGATGATCAAGCGGACTTGCCCGCCGGTTCCCCACACCCTGTAGAGAATTTTCGGCTGCGAAATTGTAAACGTCGGCGAGCGCAGGACGCCTTGAAGTTTGTTGGCCAACAGCCCGCTATGCGCGGCCGAAACGCCCAGCGGCCGAAGGCCCGGCAAGAGGGACTTGTCGCCTGCCAAGCCGCCGGCCGAGACGAGATCGTTCGGTCGCGCCGGCCGTGAATCCCAGGCCCGTCCGGTGGAGATCCAACCGCGGTAATCCGCGCCGTCGAGGTCGGCAAAGACTTCGTCCACCGCCGCATTGGCCGCCGGAGTCGGGCCCGCTTCCTGCTGTGTTATTTGCTTTGGGGCGAGCCTGGCCATTAATTCTTTGCGCCGCCGCAAAAACTCTTCCTCCGAGAGCGCTGTCGGATTGGCGCCCAGAACGGCCCAGGCGTGAAAGACGTTATCCGGTTGCGCCGCGGCTTCTGCGAGCGTATTCTTCCAAGCCTCTTCTTGTCCGCGAGCAGGGTCCGCGAGCCAAGCCGCCAATTGCTCGGTCCGTTTGAGCAACGCTGCGGTTGTGTATTGCGCGAACTGGCCTCGCTCAAGGCCGCGCTGCTTTAGCAACTCATCGCGCAGCGGCAAATAGGCCGTATCATCGTCGATATACGCCTGCTGGTAGCGCGAGCTGCGCAGGTAGCCGGCCAGGGCGTAATAATCCTGCTGGCGGATCGCGTCGAACTTGTGATCGTGACAACGGGCGCAACTGACCGTGAGTCCCAGAAAGGTCTTGGCCAGCACGTCGATCTGGTTATCGACCCGGTCGGCGCCGTCTTTCCGCACGTCGACGGGCGAGTGGACTCCCTCGCCGACAAAGTAGAAGGCCGTCCCCAAGATCGACTCGTTAAAACGCTCGGTCGGATGGCGGCGCGGCGGATCCAGCAAGTCGCCGGCAAGCTGCTCGACGACGAATTGATCGTATGGCAAGTCGGCGTTGAAAGCCCTGATGAGATAATCGCGATATTCGAAGGCCCGCGGGATCTCGTAGTCGTGCTCGTGGCCATACGTCTCGGCAAAACGGGCCAGGTCCAGCCATTGCCGCGCGCGGCGCTCGCCATAGTGGGGCGAAGCGAGTAAGCGGTCCACCACACGCTCAAAAGCCTGTGGCGAATCGTCGGCCAAAAAGTCGTTCATCTCCGCCGGCATCGGCGGCAGGCCGAGCAGGTCGTACGTCACGCGCCGCAGCCAGACGCGCTTATCGACCGGCGGCGCCGGGACAAAACCCTTCGCTTCGAGCGCCGCCAAAATAAAGCGATCGATCGGACCGGCGAGCCAGCTCTCGTCTTTCACCGCGGGCGGCACAACGTCGGCCAGGGGTTGAAAACACCAGTGCTTGGCGCGTTTTTCAAAATCGAACGCCGGCGCGGAGGAACTCGCGCTCGTCGCAGGGGTCGCAGATTGCGGCCAAGGGGCGCCCAGCCGCACCCACTGGACCAGCGTGGCGACTTCTTCGGCCGGCAGCCGTCCTTTGGGGGGCATCTGGTACGTGGCGCCGTATCGAACCGCGTCGATCAAGAGACTTTCGTCGGGCTTGCCAGGCACGATCGCGGCGCCGGTGTCGCCGCCCGCCAGAGCGTGCTCACGCGAATCGAGCCGGAAGCCCCCCTTCGGCTTCTCTCCCGTGTGACATTCCTGGCAACGGGCAACCAACAGCGGCCGCATCTGCTTTTCGAAGAACTCTAACTTCGCGGCGTCAGCGGTTGGATCGGCAACAGCGACGGCCGCTGGGGGCGCAGGCTCGGCGGCCGAAGCGGCAGACCCACTGGCGATCAAAAAGATCGTCGCAGTCGAGAGGACCAGTCTGTGCGTGGCGCGGCGGAAGATCTTACCGCTCCTGAAATGGATCGCGAGGGGTGGGAATGTGAAAGGCGACGGCCGGGGGTCGTGGGCGGGGGACACCTTCGACTATACCTATCCGGCGGAGTAGGGTCCAGAAAACGCCTGCTTTATGCCGGACGCCCCCGGCAGGAGCGCCGATTGAACTGCGTTGCTCGGCGGGAGCCTCGCACACCCGGCTTGTGGTGATTTGGACTCAACTCTGAGGCGTGGGCGCCTGATTTGTGTAGGGGCCCGGGCGGCGCGTTACAATTCGGGCCGGTTCCTCCGGCGGTTGTCCATCCGCTGGGGGATGTCTCGCCTCTCGCTTCTACAGAGACGTTCGCAGCCCGATGCTTTCATTCCACGATCGCCCGGTTCGACTTTGCGACGGCCTCAGCCGGCGCGAGTGGCTGCGCGCCGGTGGACTCTCGGTGGCGGGATTATCTTTGCCGCAACTTTGGCAAGCCCGTCAGGCGAGCGCCGCGACTGCCACAGCGGCGAACGGTTCCACTTTTGGGCGAGCCAAGCATTGCATCGTCTTATTCATGATTGGCGGCCCGCCGCAACATGAAACTTGGGACCCCAAGCCAGACGCTCCGCACGAAGTCCGCGGCGATCTGAAACCGATCGCATCGAAGACCTCCGGCCTCTCGGTCGGCGAGTTGATGCCCCTGACCGCCGCGCAGACCGACAAGATCGCCGTGCTCCGCGCGATGTCGACCGGCGACAACGCCCATTCGTCGAGCGGCTACTGGATGCTGACCGGGCGGCCGCATTCGCCGATGAACTCGGAGAACGCCAAAGTCGGCGCGCCGAACGACGCCCCATGCCTGGGCGCCTTGGTGCGGCAACTGCGCGAAAATTCGCGAGTCCTCCCCTCGTCGGTCGTGCTCCCTGACCATATCTGGAACACCGGCGGCATTCCCTGGCCCGGCCAGGATGGCGGATTTCTCGGCAAGACCGCCGACCCCTGGGTGATGCATTGCGACCCGAGCGCCGCCAACTTCGACGTCCCCGGTCTCACGCTGCCGGCCGAAGTGCCGCCGATCCGCTTCGATCAGCGCTGGACGCTCATGCAGCAGGTGAACCGCCACTTAGAAACGATCGAGCGGACCAGCCCCTTGCCACGCTGGGGAGGCTTGAATCAACAAGCGTTCGATTTGCTGCGTTCGCCGCAAGCCCGCCAGGCGTTCGCGCTCGATCAAGAGTCGGCGGCGGTGCGCGACCGCTACGGCCGCCACCGCTTTGGGCAGAGCGTGCTGCTGGCGCGTCGATTGATCGAGGCCGGCGTGAGCCTGGTCCACGTCAACTGGCCGCGCGGCAAAGACGACAAAGACGTCAATCCCGTCTGGGACACGCATACTGAAAACGCCGCGCGCTTGAAGACGGCGCTGATGCCGCCGATGGATCAGGCCTATTCCGCGCTCCTCGAAGATCTCGCCGCGCGCGGCATGCTCGATGAGACGCTGGTCGTCTGGATGTCGGAATTCGGCCGCTCGCCAAAGATCAACGGCGCGGGAGGCCGCGATCACTGGGGCTATGTGTTTGGCGCGGCCCTGGCCGGCGGCGGCGTCCGCGGCGGGCAGGTCATCGGCGCCTCGGACGCCCTCGGCGGCCATCCCAAAGAGGGTCGCCACGAGCCGCAAGATCTCACCGCCACCATCCTCCACTCACTCGGCGTCTCGCCCGAAACATTGATCCACGACCGCCTCGGACGCCCTCTGCCAGCCAGCACCGGGGAGGTGATTCGCGGGGTGTTTGGTTAGGTGTGAGGCCTGAGACTAGAGACTTGAGGGTAAGGCGAAGCGAGGCGCGGAGAGGTTCTCAGTCGGTTCTCTCAGCCAGGTTCATCTGCATATCGCAATTCGGCGCTCCGCGGAACGGGCGACAACGATGGTACGATCGATCCGCCATCGACTCTTCAAGAAACAATTCTCGCTACGGGCGCTGATGGCGCTTGTGACCGTAATTTGCATTGCGCTCGGCGGCCACGTCGTCTGGCGGCGCTATCAGCAGCGGTTCGAGATTGCGAAAGAGATGCTTAAACAGAGTGACGCTCCGGTCGGTATTGGCGGATTCTCCGGTTTTCGGGAGTTGTGGATTACTCCGAAGGAGAATCGTCGAACGACCCTCTCCGTGGCTGACGTAGATCTCGTCAATCGAATGAAGCCCGCTGAAATTGTGTTTTTGCATGCTGTTTACATGGACAAGGACGTGATGCTCCAGTTATTCAGCCAGCCGAGCGTTTTCGAAATCCATGTCGAAGATTTGAGCAATCGAAAACTTGACGACGTGTTAGAGGCAACTGCCGCAGGCGCACAAAACATAGTAAGGATGAGTTTGGCAGATGGATACTTCACTGAGAATTCTGTCGCGTTGTTGCGTAAGCAGCCTTCGCTGGAGCGCCTTCGCCTTTCCGATTGCAGTACACCGAATCGAGAATGGCGTGTGTCGGGTCTTTCGCGCCTGAAAACCTTGGAATTCCGGAGTTGTCCAATTGACCGTTTGGAGGTGACGTCCCTTCCTTGTCTGGAAGTCTTGAAGTGCCGGCTGAGTTTTGGCAATGGCGCCAGCGAGCTTAAGAAGATCTCTATCTCGGAAACTCCGCGTCTGGAATCACTGGATCTAGATGTCAGTTATCCTACTCGCAGAATGCTTCGATCAATCGCAAGATTGCCAAGCTTGACTGAGCTTCGGATCAAGGCCGAACATTGCATTGACGACGAAGAGCCGCTCTGGTTTGACCCGGAGTTACCTTTATCTTTGGAAGTCCGCCGAATGTTGTGGCCCAGCAATGCTTTGGAAGAGCTGCAGTCGTGCCCTCGACTCACGGATCTGGCGTTATGGTTAGAGGTGGAGAGCGGCGACGATCTGAGCTGGGTTCGTAAACTATCGCAACTCAAGCGGCTCGATCTCAGCAACTGCCATGTAGGATCCTTTGGCCATCCGATTACAGGGGCAAACCTTGCATGGTTAGATGAATCCGTTGGGCTTGAGGTGCTCTGGCTTCAAGAGCAGCCAGACGAGGAATTCGAAAAACGCCTTCCTGGCACAATCATAAAATACGGAGACCCGTACCACCCGTTTGAGTAGAGCATACCGTTTACATTTGCAGGGGACATTGTGAGTAAACTAAAATCCGCGTCAGTATGTATTCGGAGCGGCAACCCGGTGCGCCGGGAACTGGTGTGGGAGCGCAAAAGCCCATATTTCGAGGCACCCGAGGCTAGCGCCTTCGGCTCATAGTGAGACGAAACATGCTGCGAGCGGCGATCAAGCGAATCCGAGCCGGGCAGATTACGCTGCGGGCGATCCTCGGCTTCACGACGCTCGTCGCCGTTGGGCTCGCCTGGTGGGTCCCGCGTATTCAGCGGCCGCAGAAGTTCGAGATGGCCGGCAAGCAGCTTCTCAAGCAAGGAGCGCCGGTTGTGTTGAGCGGCGCTTGGGGGAACGCCGATCTGCGGATCGTCGCCGCGGGAGGCGATCGCAAAGAACTGCGGGCCGGAGACGTCGACGTCATCCGGATTGCCGGGCCGATCGATTCGATCTCGCTCGACTCCACGGCCAATGTCGACTGGGCCCAGATGCTACGGCTGTTCCGCATCGGCGGGCTGACGGAATTGGACGTCGAAGCGAACAAGTCGAGACAACTGGACGACGTCATCGAAGCCGTCGGCAAGGCGCGGGCAGGCGTGGAACATCTCAGACTATCATACGGACCCTTGAGTGCGCGCTGCGGCGACCTGTTGGCGAATGTAGCGGCGCTCAGAACGCTCCATCTTGAGCTTTGCCAGACGGCGCAGCCCAGCCTGACGATCGATCGGTTGGCCAAACTCGAAAAGCTGTCGCTCGAGCGCTGCGCTGTGGGGCGCCTGACGCTCGAATCGCTGCCGCAGCTTGTCGAATTCAACTGCCTGGCGACGCCGGCCGGCGCGGGCGGTTCGACACTGACGCTCACGGTCTCGGACATGCCGCAGCTCCGGACGATGTCGCTGGCGACCGGATCGAATTTCAAAACAGAGTGGAGCGTGGATCGCTGTCCTAAGTTGCGGCAGATCCGCTTGAGTTCGATGGCGGTTGACGCGGAACACCTGGAGCGCCTGGCGAGCGGCGCCGGCGACTTGCGGGAACTAATGATCGAGGGAGTTTACGAGTGCCTTTGCACGCCGCGGGAAGCGCGTCATTTGGCCCGGCTCACACGGCTGGAGACGATCCGGCTGACGGCGGTCTGCCCTTCGCGGAGCGCGCTGCGGGCCTTGTCGCGGCTGCCCGGCCTGCAACGAATCGAAATCCAGGCCGAGGATTGCCGAGAGGACGACGAACCGCGCTGGTACGACGCAGACTACAATCTCTCGCTCGAAGAACATCGAGCGCGCTGGGCATCAAACGCCTGGAGCGAGTTGAAACGCTCGGCCGAATTGACCGATCTGGCGCTGTGGACGACACTTTGGAACCCGCAAGATATTGCCTGGATCGGGCGGCTATCGAAACTGAAGCGGCTTGATCTCTCGCGCTGCCGAGTCAAGATTCCCGGCTCGTGGCAGACGCGTCCACTGCAAGAGAGCGATCTCGATTGGCTCAACGACGCGCAAGGGCTCCAGACGCTTTGGCTTGAAGCATCACCGGGCCCGCAATTCGCTTCGCGGCTGCAAAGCGCCATGATTCGTTATGGGAACAAGCACGAACCGTTTCAGTAGACTGAAGCGGGATCGATGGTTATTCAGTGCCCGGCGGCGAGCGAATGGCAGATTGGCTCGCTTGTGGAATCGTGCTAGATTCTGGAGTCGTTAATAGCCGGCAGCCGGTTTTCAGTACTCGATCGTCAAAATCGCATCTATGGCTAGAGAGGTCCACTATGAAATTCACGCCCTATCTCAATTTCAATGGCGACTGCGCCCAGGCTTTTAAGTTCTATGAAAAGACGTTCAAGGCGCCGATCGCGATGATGATGACGCATGGCCAGTCACCGATGGCCGACCAGACGCCGCCGGATTGGCAGGACAAGAT
>DASXPZ010000687.1:0-4443 GCA_036493275.1 Pirellulales bacterium | reverse complement strand
ATAGATTGCGACGATGGGCCAGCCGATCTGCAACAAGCTCAGGCCGTGGCGGCGCTGGAGGAAGTCCGGAATCCAAAATAAGAAAAACCACCAGATGGGATCGACGATGAACTTGCCGAGCGAAAAGGCCCAGGTCTGGCGATAGGCGGCGAGTTTAAGCCAACTGATTCGGACCGGAGGTTCGGCAGGATCGCTGCGAATGTAGGCAAGTTCGGCGGCTGAGCAATTGGGATGGTCTTCGGGCTTGCGATAAATCAACAGCCACAGCGCGAGCCAGACGAAGCCGACTGCTCCGATCAGGAAGAACGCCCAGCGCCAACCCCAGTGGACTGTGATCCAGGGCGCGAGCAGCGGAGTGAGAATCGCTCCGGCGTTGCTTCCGGCGTTGAAAATTCCGGTGGCGAGGGCGCGCTCTTTTTTCGGGAACCATTCAGCGGTGGCTTTCAAGCTGGCGGGAAACACTCCAGCTTCGCCGAAGCCGAGAGCGAAGCGGGCGGCGCCGAATCCGGCAAGCGAACTCATCAGCCCCTGCGCCATGGAAGCCAAGCTCCACAAAGCCATTGAGACAGCGTATCCGGCGCGCGTTCCCAAGCGGTCAATCAGGCGTCCGACAAGCAGCAGCCCAAGCGCGTAGGCGCCCTGAAAAATAAACACCATGTTCCCGTAGTCAATGTCGTTCCAATGCAGGTTGGTTTGCAGCGTGGTCTTAAGGACGCTGATCACCTGGCGGTCCATGTAGTTTTTGGTGACGCCGAAGAGGAGAAGAGTACAGATGACCCAACGGAAGCGTCCGATGTGGGTCATGACGCCGCGGGTTTCGCCTGATGCAGTCGTCGCGGGATCGGAGTCCGTGCGGGGCATTTGACGCTGACAGTCTAAACCGTGAATCAGGAAATGCGAATTATTGCGTGACGCCGCTGGCTAGGAATCCGCCATCTACGGCCAACACATGACCAGTCACGAAGCTGGCTGAATCAGAAGCCAGAAACACCGCCGCGCCGACGAGTTCCCCAAGCTGGCCGAAGCGGCGCATGGGCGTGCGAGTGATGAACTCGGCTCCGCGAGGAGTGCCGTCGAGCAATGCCCGGTTCAGGTCGGTGCGATAAACGCCGGGTGCGATGGCGTTGACGCAGACGTTGTGCTTTGCCCACTCGACGGCAAGAGTTTTGGTGAGCGAGACGACTCCGGCTTTGCTGGCGGCGTAGGCGGCAACTTCGTAGAATCCGCGGCCGGAGGCGACGGAGGCAATGTTGATGATGCGGCCGGATTTTCGCTCGACCATTTTACGTCCGAAAATCTGGCAAGCACGCAAGACGCCGGTGAGGTTGGTTTCCATGATGTTGTTCCACTCGGCTTCGCCGACTTCGAGCGTGGGAGTGCGGCGGGTGATTCCGGCGGAATTCAGCAGAATATCAACCTTGCCGAGTTGGGTTTCGACAGCCGACAGCAGAGCTTCGATGCTGGAGCGGTCGGTGACATCGCAGGGAGCGTCAAGCGATCTGCGACCCAGTGAACGAATTTCGGCAGTGGCTGAGCGGACGAGTTCGGCGCGGCGGCCGGTGGCAACAACGTCGGCTCCGGCCTCGGCTAAACCCTTCGCTAGGGTCAGGCCGATGCCGGAGGTGCCGCCGATTACTATCGCGACTTTTGACTTCAGGTCGAGAGATGGAAGTCCCATGGGAGAATCTGCTCCGGACAATTTAGTCAGTGTAATCGATTGCCGAGTCGCCGCGGATTCTACTTCGCGCCTAACAGGATATCAATCGTAAGCTGATCGAGGCGCTCGTAGGGCAGACGCTTCTCGAGAATCATACCTTTATTGAAGACGTGGCCAAGTAGGGCTTCGGCGCCCGACTTCGAGTACTTCCCTATCGGCGGCGATCCGGGCGCGGGCTTGCTCAACTCGCGCAGGATTGACTGGATTTCTGTGTTGGCGTTCCACTGCGCCGCTTTGTCTTTCAGGATGAGGTACGTTCGCATGCAGCCGCGAGCGAAATCTTTTACGCCTTCCTTGTCTTCGGTGCGGTAGGCGTGGGCGTCGAAGTGGCGCGAGCCGGAGTAGCCGACGTCTTCAAGAAACTTGACGAGGAAGAAAGATGCTTTGATATTCGACGAGCCGAAGCGGAGGTCCTGGTCGAAGCGGCCGGGCATTTGATCGTTGAGATCAATGTGGAAGAGCTTGCCGGCTTCCCAGGCCTGGGCGACGCCGTGGACGAAATTCAGTCCAGCCATGGTTTCGTGCGCGAATTCGGGATTGACGCCGACCATTTCCGGATGGTCGAGCGTGGGGATGAAGCCGAGATAATGGCCCGTGGTGGACATGTAAATATCGGCGCGAGGTTCGTTAGGCTTGGCTTCAAGAGCGAATTTGTATCCGTAGCCGCGGGCGTTGCTGTACTCGCAAAGATAGTTGACGGCTTCGCGCAAGCGCTTGACGGCGTCATCGGCGCGGCGGCAGGCGTCGGTTTCTGCGCCTTCGCGCCCGCCCCAGAGGACGAAGATTTTGGCGCCGAGCTCGGCGCCAAGATCCATGGCGCGCAGAGTTTTCTGCACGGCGTAGGCGCGGACTTCGGGGTCATTCGAAGTAAAAGCCCCGTCACGGAAAATCGGGTGATAGAAAAGATTGACCGTCGCCATGGGGACGACGATGCCGCTGTCGGCGCAAGCTTTTTTAAAACCGCTGACGATTCGGTCGCGGTCGGCGGGCGTAGCGTCGATGGGGACGAGGTCGTTGTCGTGCAGGTTCACGCCCCAGGCGCCGATCTCGCCGAGGGTGGCGACGATGTCGTTGGGCGGGAACGTGGCGCGCACAGCGTCGCCGAAGGGATCACGGCCGCGATTGCCGAGCGTCCATAAGCCGAAAGTGAATTTGTGCTCGGGTTTGGGACGGTATTGGTCGGTCATGAAAGTGTCCTCTCTAAATCAGGAGCCGCGAATTTATGGGGCACGAACAACGATCTTCGCGGATGGGCCGGAGCACCCGAAGGCGCCAGAATTTTCCTAGCTTGCGGAGTTGCGAGATCGGTTTCCTTGTTTGCCCTACCGACGTTGCGGTGCGCTTCTAAAACGTTTTTGTTTCAATAGCCAGACCCACGAAACCTGGCAGCAACCATTATCTTTAAGTTGGCGGGGAAGTCAAATAATCGATATTGCTTGCAGGGATTCCAGGTCGATTTGTCTATCCACGATGACGTCATCCCGAGCTTTCGAAGGATCTAGCGTGTGGCCGACCTGCCCTGGACGGGGATTGGGCGCTGCACGCGGGATCCCTCGCCCCGCTGGAGAAAACGCGGGGACTTCGGGATGACGCAGTGGGGAGGTGTATGCGCAGTTTCTTTGCTCCACTCCCTTCTATTCTTCCCTCCTCCACAAATGCGTCATCCCGAAAGCTCGGCGTACTTCAGCCGAGTGAGGGATCTCGCGCGGATTCCACTACCGCCGTTTCTAGCACACGGGCTTCGGCCCTGTCTGTGACGGGTGAACATTCCAGGCTGCGGAAACGCTGCACGCCGGATCCCTCGCCCCGCTCGAGAAAACGCGGGGGCTTCGGGATGACGCAGTTTGGGAGGTGGCCTCGCCGGGGTCGGTTCCCTTACCAAATGCGTCATCCCGAAACCCGGCGCACCTCAGCCGAGTGAGGGATCTCGCGTGGATTCCACTATCGCCGTTTCTAGCACACGGGCTTCGGCCCTGTCTGTGACGGATGAACATTCCAGGCCGGATCCCTCGCCCCGCTGGAGAAAACGCGGGGACTTCGGGATGACGCAGGGGTCGGGTGGATGACGCAGTAGTGAAAGCCCGAGCTTCGGGATGACGCATTTGCTCAGGCGGCTTGCATATGTGGCACAATCATCGGCGAGTAAATTTCCGGTTGGGAGCATGGCTTGAGTTTCATCCACGAGGATTTTTTGCTGCAATCATCCGCGGCCCGGCGGTTGTATCACGGATATGCGGAAGCAGAGCCGATTCTGGATTTTCATTCGCATTTGCCGGCGGCGGAGATTGCGGGGGACCGGCGGTTTCGTGATCTGTACGAGATTTGGCTGGAGGGCGACCACTACAAGTGGCGGGCGATGCGGGCCAATGGGGTCGCGGAGCGATACTGCACGGGCGATGCGACGGCGCACGAGAAATTTCTGGCGTGGGTGCGGACGGTGCCGGCGACGATTGGCAATCCGCTTTATCACTGGACGCATCTGGAGTTGAAGCGGTATTTCGGGATTGACGAATTTCTGAATGAGCAGAACGCCAAGGCAGTTTGGGAGCGGGCGAATTCTTTACTGGCTGGCGACTTGACCACGCTGGGGATTCTGAAGAAATTTCGCGTGCGAGTGGCTTGTACTACGGATGATCCGTGCGATGACCTGGCGAACCACAAGGCGGTGAATGCGGCGGCGGGCGATCCGGCGGGGAATCTGAGGATGTATCCAACGTTTCGTCCAG
>DASXPZ010000686.1:0-5545 GCA_036493275.1 Pirellulales bacterium | reverse complement strand
TGTTGTATGGCCCACAGGGAGAGTTTCCGCCGCAAATGCCGAAGAGCGTGAGCCTGCCGTGCAACGCGCCGGCCAAGAGCATTCACCTGCTGAGCGGGGTCAGCGGCTGGGGATATCCGGGCGGCAAGAAGGGCTCGCTGACGATGACCGTGCGGCTGGTCTACGCCGACGGCCAGCAGGAAGACCACGCGCTGCGCAACGGCGAGCACTTTGCCGACTACATCCGCCAGGTCGACGTCCCCGGCAGCAAGCTGGCCCGCATGCTGCGCGGCCAACAGATTCGTTTTCTATCGATCGAGCCGAAGCGCAAGGAGACGATCGACCATTTGGAATTGATCAAGGGAGACGACGCCACGGCCCCGGTGGTGATGGCGGTGACCGTGGAGGGGCTTGAGTGAGGCGTGAAGTCATAATGCGAATGATGGCCGTCACGGCGACCGCATTGCCGCCGCACTAATCTTGGACTCCGGAAAGAGGCGTTGGATCTGCTCGACCTTCAAGAGTTCCGCGGACGTAAGTTCGCGCTCATGCCAAAGCGGAGGGCCGAAATTGACGTCGAGCTTGGGATAGCCGCGCTCGCTAAACAGCCAGAGCAGGCCTGGACCGGGCGGTGGCTTAAATTTCTGCGCCGGCTTAGGCGTCCACGTTAAGTCATCAAACAGTTCGTCTAGTATTTCCTGTGAGAAATCCCACGGCTGCACATAGACCTCGTCAGCGAATCGACCTTCCATCACCGCGTGCCGCTGTCGGATCCAGTTCACATGATACGCCACGAACGCGGCCACCAACGTCACGGCGATGAACATCGTCCGCAGGCTGAAGCGGAGCCAGCGACGAGTCGGCAAGAAACGATGAGTCATGTTTGCATTTCTGACGTCGGATGTCCCGTTTATACTTCAAACAAAAAGCATTCTTGCCGACGGCGATGGCGACGCCGGTGGAGGGTGGGAGTAACTCTCCTAAATCTTTGAGCGAAGAATAGGCTTCACGGCGCCCATATCATCGGCTCGGCGTGGACGATTGATTCTGGAAAAAGACGTTCGATCTGCTTAGTCCTCGCAAGTTCCTCGGGCGTCAGGTCTCGTTGGCGCCGGATTGGCGGGCCGAACTGAATATCAAGATTGGCATAGCCCCGTTCGCCGAACAGCCAGAGCAGGCCTGGGCCGCGAGGTGGCCTCCACTTAGGCGCCAGTGGTGGATTAAATGGGTCCTCAGCAGGGTCCCACGACTGGACGTAGACATCTTCGCCTAATCGACCTTCGATCACCGCGCGCCGCTGCCGAATCCAGTTCATGTGATAGGCCACGAACGCCGCTATCAAGGTCACGACGATGAACATCGTCCGCAGGCTGAAGCGGAGCCAGCGACGATTCGGCAAGAAATGGAAAGTCATGATCGCAGTTCTGCTCGTTGGATGTCCGATGTTGCTCCGAAAACCAAGGCTTCGTCGCCACCCGGGACGTGTGCCACCGGCTCGGCCGGTGCGGAAGTTGGTACTACACTATCATGGCTAACGTCGTCGGTTTGGAGTTGCACTGGCGTAGCCAGTGGCACGCCTCACTGCTTAGAATCCGCCATACGCAATGTCATTTGCCGCTCGCCGTCAGTCCGGCGAAGCGAGTTTGGGCGTCGGACTTGCTCCAGAGGCCGATCTTGCCGGGGCCTGTGAATGTGGCGTCTTTGACGTCGAGCCAGCGCTTGCCGTTCAGGTAGCACTCGATGTGATCGCCGGTCTGCGTGACGCGGAGTTTGTGCCACTCGCCCGCCGGCGCTTTGACGTCGGCCGTGCCGAGTTGCGTTCGCTTGCCGTCGACGACTTTGTAGACGCGAAAGTTGTCTTCCAGCGGATTCATCCGCGCGATGTAATAGTTATTAGCGTCTTTATAACGCCAGACAACGCCCCCTCCCTGGTCGAACTTGCCGGCGATCGCCTTGAACTGCACGTTCAGATCGACGTCGGTGAATTTTGTCTTCTCGGCGACGCACAAATTGAACATCGGATCGGGCCCCTTATCCGACGTTTGCGCGAGCGCCAGTCCATCGGGCGCCGACTTGTCCGCCACGACGCGCCACACGCTCCCACCCCCTTCGCCGGTGCGAGCTTCGAGCCAGCCTGCCGGCAGCTTGTCGACATCTTTTTGGTCGAGCGCCATCCGCCACGGCTCAGCGCACTGCGCGAGCGCAGCTTCGGTCGAAGACAATCCAAAACACACGGCGCAAATCGAGAGAAATCTCTGTATGGTCATTCTGTCCCCTCTGAAGAGTCAAACGCCCGGCGAAAAAGAGTCGTCCAGGCGCTGCCGAACGAGCCTGATTCTAATCGATGGCTTTTCGCGGAAATAGCGCATCAATTGCCATTGAGGGCGTCCGCATTTCCGCTCCCAAGGAATGATCTTGTTAAACGAAGGTACAATGACGCGTTGTTTTCGTTGCCGGTCGACAGCCTTCGTTCACAAAAAGGGTCACCCAACCATGTTGCTTGCATTAATGGATCCGACGCATCCCGTCGTGGTGCAATCGGGTATCAGCCTCGGATCGGCCATCGCGGTGGTCTGTTCGTGGGATCGCAACCGCTCGATTTTGTGGGCCATCTTGGCGGGCTTTTTCTCCTGGCTCTACGTGCTCTACTTCGCCCTCACGCGCGATTCCAATCCGCCGATTCCGTCTTAGAAGCCCTGCCTGCCAGCGAGTCCAAGATTTCCGCCGCCGCGACGAAGTGTGAATGAAAGCCGCTCGTGGCGGGGCCTCGACAGCGACCCGCCGTTGGCCGGCTCTTCCCCACACCCAGCCCGTCCCAACAGCGAGGCCGATCATGCAATGCACATTCTCCTTTCCTCCGGCGTTTCTCCTGGCGGCGATCATTACGCTCCCGCCGAACCAATCCGAGGCGGCGCCCAAGCAGCCGTCCAAAACCGAAAAGACAAGCGAGGCCACTTCCGCGGCCGGCTATGTGACCGGCGCAGTCGGCGACCAGGTCGCGGATTTTTCGCTCAACGATTATCAAGGCCAGCCCTTCACGCTTAGCAAGCACGCGGCGGGCAAGCCGGTGGTGTTGGCAATCCTCGGCGTCGAGTGTCCGCTGGCCAAGCTCTACGCCGCGCGGCTGGCGGAGCTTTCTCAGCAATACAAGGATAAAGGAATCGCGTTTGTCGGGATCGACGCCAATCGGCAAGACTCGGCGACCGAGATCGCGGCCTTCGCCCGCCAGCACAAGATCGATTTCCCGATCCTCAAAGATCTCAACCAAACGGTGGTCGACCGCTTGGGCGCCACGCGCACGCCCGAGGTGCTGCTGCTCGACGCCGAACGTCGCGTGCGCTACCGCGGCCGGATCGACGATCAATACGGACTGGTTGCCAACGCCGGTTATCAGCGCAAAGAACCTTCGCGGCGCGATCTGGCCGAGGCGATCGACGAACTGCTCGCTGGCAAGCCGATCTCGACGACGCTCACCACGCCAACCGGTTGCCTGATCGGTCGCGATCGCAAGCCGGTGGCCAATAGCGACGTGACTTACAGCAATCAGGTCTCGCGGATACTAAACGCCAATTGCGTTTACTGTCATCGCCAGGGGCAGATCGCTACCTTCACGCTCACCAGTTACGACGACGCGGCTGGTTGGGCCGGCATGATCCAAGAAGTGACGCAGGCCGGCCGCATGCCCCCTTGGCACGCGGACCCGGCGATCGGTCATTTCAAGAACGACGCGCGCTTGAGCGACGCGGACAAAGCGACGCTGGCCAAATGGGTCGCCGCCGGCGCGCCGGAAGGAGAAGCCAAAGATCTCCCCGAGCCGCCGAAGTTTGCCGCAGGCTGGCTGATGCCCGAGCCTGATCAGGTGGTGACCATGAGCGATAAGCCGTTCGACGTGCCGGCGACCGGCGTGGTCGATTATCAGATGTTCGTCGTCGATCCGGGCTGGAAAGAAGACAAGTGGATCAGTGCGATCGAAGCCCGCCCCGGCAACCCGGCCGTCGTGCATCACATCCTGCTCTTCGTGCTGCCGCCGGGCGAAACCGATCTGGCAATCGGCCGCGGCAACGATTTCACCGGCGCTTATGCGCCGGGCGCTCGTCCCGAGCCGCTACCGGCGGGCATGGCGCGCCGCGCGCCGGCCGGATCGAAGCTGGTGTTTCAAATGCACTACACGCCTAATGGCTCGCCGCAACAAGACCGCAGCTACGTCGGCCTGAAGTTCGTCGATCCCAAGACGGTGAAGCAAGAAGTGATCGTCACGAGCGCGATCAACTTCGCGCTGCAAATTCCGCCGGAAGACAATGACTACCAGGCGCGGGCTCGTTATGTCTTCACGCAAGACCTGGTGTTGACGTCGCTGATGCCGCACATGCATCTGCGCGGCAAATCGTTCCGGTACGACGTGACGTATCCCGATGGCCGCCAGGAAACGCTCCTCTCGGTGCCGAAGTACGACTTTGGCTGGCAGACGACCTATCGACTCGCCGAGCCGCGGCTGCTGCCGATCGGGTCGCGATTGGACTGCCTGGCCGAGTTCGACAATTCGGAGGAGAACCTGAATAATCCGGATCCAAAGGTCACGGTTGGCTTTGGCGATCAAACGTTCGAAGAGATGATGATCGGCTTCTTCGAAATCGCCGATCCGCATCAAGACCTGACTCAAGCCCGGCAAGAAGCGACCCCTCCGCGCGTCCAGCGTTTCTTGACGATCTTGAAGGCGACTCGCGGCGAGCCCGACGATAATTTGAAAATGGGAATCCACCTGGCCCTCTCCAGCAACGATTGGTTCAAGCGGTTCGGGCAGGTGCTGCCGATGAGCGCGCCACAGGTCGATCGGGTCTGCCTGACCGTAGTGGAAAAAGGGAAGTTGCGGCAGCGTTTCGGACCGTATCAACTTCGCGCCAAAGAGGGCCCGCAACCGCCCGAAACTCTGCGGAGCTCGCTCCCTCCTTTCGATCCGGCCGGAGAACCGCTCGCCGAGTGCGCCGCGGGCGAGAAGACGATCGTCTACGGCGATCTCACGAAGGCCAAGGGGGAGCTCTTTAAGATGATGGCGGCGCGCGGAGCGCGTTCGAGCATGCATGTGCCGATCGCGATCGGCGGCGTTCGCGGGACGGTCAACTTCTGGAGCCGCGACCCCGACGCGTTTCCGCCCCAAGCCGCGCAGATGCTGACGATGCTGACAAAGGCCATGAAAGCGCCTGACGTTCAGCCTGCCGGCGCTAAGCCCTGAGTTTCGCAGACGAGTTCGCGAAATGGAATCCGCGAGGTGGCGTTCACCGTAGCGCCGCCTCGCGTTTCTTTTTTGTCGAAACGCCTTACATTGGGGTCTTTTCGGATGGTTTCCATCGGCTGCGCGCGATGAGGTGCTTGGGAGAACCGAGCGCGCTCGCTACACTGGTCGAACGCGGCGGCGCTCACTCCTTTTTGCCCTCCTTCCCTCGCGCCGCCAACAATTCCAGCCAGAGGATCTCTCGATGTCGCGCCGGCTCGCTTCGATGGTTCGTCATACGGAATTGATGATGACGCGCGCAGCAGCGTGCATGGCGATCGTGCTAGCAACGGCCTT
>DASXPZ010000685.1:0-14135 GCA_036493275.1 Pirellulales bacterium | reverse complement strand
TGCGCCCCGACGTGGTGCCCAAGACGGCGGAAAACTTCCGCGAGCTCTGCACCGGCGAAAAAGGCTTTGGCTACAAGGGGAGCTCGTTTCATCGCGTGATTCCCGGCTTCATGTGCCAAGGGGGTGATTTCACCCGCGGCGACGGCACCGGCGGCAAGTCGATCTACGGAGAAAAATTCGCCGACGAGAACTTCGAGCTCAAGCACACCGGCGAAGGCGTGCTGAGCATGGCAAACGCCGGCCGCAACACCAACGGCTCGCAGTTCTTTCTCTGCACCGTCGCCACGCCTCACCTGGACGGCAAGCACGTCGTCTTCGGCAAAGTGGTCGAAGGGATGGACGTGGTGAAAAAGGTCGAAGGGTTTGGCTCGCGCAACGGAGCAACCAGCGCCAAGATCATCATCGCCGATTGCGGCGAAGTAAAGTAATCGCCGCAAGAATTTGCGATCGAATAAAAAAGGTCGACATCACGTCGGCCTTTTTTATTGCGCAGCGGGCTTTAGGACGCTATCCATTCTGTCCCACTGGGCGGGTATCATGGGGGGATGCGGACAATATTGCTTCTTATCTCTGGTGTCGCGTCAGTCTGCCTTGGGATTGGGCTCGGTTTGTTCTCGACGATGCTAAAAATCTCCCCCGACGAAGACCCGGAGGTAATTGAGCGAGTGTGGCACCAAGAAATTCCGAAGGGAATCATCTTTGTGTTTCTCATCTGGACGGCCTGTATGGTGGCGTACTGGTATCGCCACAAGAAACTGTAATTTCGCGAACCGACCCGCCTGACCGATTCCGAAAAACTACCGTTTAGACTGACCCACTCCCCCTCTCTTCCCCGAAATTGGGAATCGTCCCCGGATTCCGTTATGATGGCGCCTGTGACCGACGTGGGTTTTGGCAGGCATCCTCATCGCAAGCTTTTCGGAAAGGAACGACAATGACTCATTGCACAAAAACCCTCGGCTTGATGCTATTGGCAATCACCGCGTTTTCGGGCGTCGCCATTTCGGCCGAGAAGGTCCATTACATCGACCTTCAGCCGCAGGCCAACCGGAAGTTAACTGACAATCAAGGGCGCGGTTTTCCTGGCAACTCGCTCGCTTCTCTTCCGACAGGCGAACAGAAGTTGGGAGACTCCAAGTTTCAGATCGGCCCTGGGCTGATTCAACTCGGCAGCCAGGTCTTGGAAAAACAGCCCGCAGAGGTGAAGGACATCAAGGTCGGCAAGAAGTTCACGAAGCTGGTGATCTTGCAGGCCGTTTGCTTTGGCGGCGGCCCCAACACGGAAGGCTCGGAATGGCACATTAAAGACGGAACCGTGCTCGGCCATTACCTGGTTCACTACAAAGATAAGAGCACGGAAAAAATTCCGATCGTTTATGGCGAGGACGTGCGGGATTGGTTCTACGAAGATGGCGAAAAGGAACCGAGCAAGGCCAAGGTCGTCTGGAAGGGAGACAACGAGATCGCCGCGTCGGTCGGCTGCCATCTTCGCCTGTACGCCGCGACGTGGATCAATCCGAAGCCGGACGTAAAAGTGACGCGGATCGATTTCGTCGCGCTGAAGGGGGACACGCCCGGGGCGCCGGTTTGCCTCGCCATGACGGCCATCAAGGAAAAGCCCAAGGACAAAGCAAAAGCCGAGGCCGAGGCGAAGGCTAAAACAAATACTTTCACCGAGAAGTAAATCAAGAACGACACCAGGTATTGCAGGGAGATGCTCAGCATGCGTGCCCGATCGTTGTATTGCGTCGTTTGTTGCGCAGTAATATTGTTCGTTGGAGCGTCAAGGGACGCCCGCGCCGCGGACGCCAAGCTGCAAGTTCCAGAAAGCGTGATCTTCGAGAGCGATATCGAGTATTCCAGCCCCGGCGGCGAGCGGCTGGCGCTCGACATGGCGCGCCCCAAAAGCGCATCCGGCCTTTGTCCCGCGGTCCTCTGCATTCACGGCGGCGGCTTTCGGGCCGGTAACCGCGAGCATCACGATCGGCTCTGCATCGAATTGGCCGAGCGCGGCTACGTGGCGGTCAGCGTCACGTATCGCCTGGCGCCCAAGCATCAGTTTCCGGCGGCGGTGAACGACGTGAAGGCGGCCGTGCGCTGGCTGCGGGCAAACGCCGCGAAGTATGGAATCGATCCGGCCCGGATCGGCGCCACCGGAGATTCGGCCGGCGGCCACCTGGCCTTGTTTCTGGGCGTGACGGGCGACGTCAAGGAGTTCGACGCGGCCGATGGCGGCAACGCCGATCAATCAAGCCGCGTGCAGTGCGTCGTCGACGTGTACGGACCGAGTGACTTCACCAAGTCGTACGGCGCAAGCGTCGACGCGGCGCAAGTCTTGCCGCTGTGGCTGGGGGGCGATCTGCAAACAGCCCGGCACAAGCACATCGTCGCCAGCCCTCTGAATTGGGTCTCGCCCAACACCGCGCCGACGCTGGCGATTCATGGCACGAAGGACGCCTACGTCGCGCACGAGCAGGCGGTGTGGATCATCGACCGGATGCACGGCGCGGACGTCGAGGCGGAATTGCTCACGCTCGAAGGCGCCGGGCACGGCTTCAAAGACGAAGACGCCCGTCGCGCCCGTGCGGCAATGTTCGCCTTCTTCGATAAATATCTGAAGCCGAAATAAGGCCGAATGAGGCTCGTCGAGCGCCCAACCTCTCCCTCTCCCGCTGGGAGAGGGCCGGGGTGAGGGATGGCGGCGCGAGGACGTGGCAATCGGATTGCGGTTTCCTCGCGCATTCGATTTCGCTGCATTTTGCGTCTCTGGTCGTGCAACGGCAATCGCGCTCAGACGTTTGCTTTTCGATATCTCCAGCGAACGCATCCCTCATCCGGTTCGCTGCCGCGAACCACCTTCTCCCGACGGGAGAAGGATTGTGATGCAACGCCCTTACTAAACCGGCCGACGGGCGATGAATTGCGCGATCTGTTCGGCCAGTTCCGGTCCCTTGTCTTCTTGCAAGAAGTGGCCGGCGCCGGCGATCGTGATTTCCGGCTCAGCCGATGCCGATGGAATCAACCGGCGGAAAAACTGATCGCCGCCGGCGGTGATTGGGTCGCTGTCCGAGAACATGGCCAGCGCCGGTTTCGTCCAGCCTCGCAGCGCCTCGCGCGTGCGTCTCATCACCGGCGCCGCTTCGTCGGTGTGCGAAATCGGAACCAGCAGCGGAAACATGATTGCGCCGGTTTTGTACGTCTTGTCCGGAAAGGGCGCCTCGTAGGCGGCCAAAATCTCTGGCCCTGGCCGCGAAACGCACGCCCCGCGAATCACCGCTCCCACCGGCAGGTCGCCGCTGCTGCTGGCGAAATTGCGCCACGCCAGAAACGCCGCGGCGCTCGCCTCGGCCGCCGGCGTTTGCGGCGGATCGCCCGTCGGCAGGCCGGTGTTCATCATCACCAGCCGCGAAAATCGCTCCGGCATTTCGACCGCCAAGGGCAATCCGAGCAGTCCGCCCCAGTCCTGGCAGACCAGCGTGATCCGGCGCAGATCCGTCGCTTCGATGAACCGCGCCAGCGCGTCATGGTGCATGGCGTACGTGTAGTCTTCGCGGGCCGTCGGCTTGTCGGAGCGGCCGAAGCCGATCAGGTCGGGCGCCACCACGCGGTTCCGCTCGGCCAGCGGCGGCAGCATCTTGCGATACAAATAACACCACGACGGCTCGCCGTGCAGGCAAAGAATCGGATCGCCGGCGCCTTCGTCGAGGTAATGCATCCGCAGCCCATTCACCTCGGTGTAATGCGGCGCGAAATCATAGCCGGGCAAATTCTGAAAACGCTCGTCGGGCGTGCGCAGTGCGTTCATGGCGATCGTTTCCTTACTTAAAATGATGGGTTGCGGCGGCGCTCATCGTGGCGCCACTGCTGGCTCGTCCAGGCTCATCCAGCAGTGTCTTCGATGCTTGCGAGATGCGTTCACCCATTAGAGTATCCCGGCCAGCGGTCCGCCACGGGCGGCCAATTGATCGACGCGGCGCGTAATCTGCGGATCTTCGACCAGCGGCGGCGCGTGATGCGGCTTGGCGCGGGCGTCGATCACCAGCGCCCCGCGGCACCCCCAGTGCTTCTGCTCTGTCGAAGCGCCGACGCCGTAAACGTCCGCCGCGGGGTTCGAGCGCGTAAAAGTGACCCAAAGAAAATTGTTCAAACTGGCCGCGGCGAAGTCGCTATCGTCGACCATCACCACCAAGTGAAACCGGTTGATGGCTTCGCCTGCGTCAATTTGCGAACAAAATCGCTTGATGGCGCCGTCTGGTTCTCCCGCCCCGGCATGCGGCGGCCCTTGGACCAGCAGCACTCCGGGCAGGGCGAGCCGCGGTTCGCGGAACCCATCCGGCAAGCGCAGATCGGGCGGAATTTCGCTTGGCAGGTCACGTACTTTCGGCCCCGCCGCGGCGATCACCACTTTCGACCCTTCGTTCAAGCTCGTTCCGGAGTAATCGAGCGTGTCGATCGTGGTCCGGGTCTGAAAATGGAGATCGCGCCGCCAATCGACCCGCGCCAGCACGTGTTGGAGAAACGCGGCGATGTCGTGAATTCTCAACTCGGGCGAGTCTTCTTCCGCGGCGATGATCAGGTACTTGGCGAGCGACATTTGCCCCTGCCCGAGGATTGCGTTGGCTTGCGTCAATATCTCGCGCGGCTGCCGCTTTGCGGCGTACGGCACGTAACGCTCGCTGCCGATGGCCAGTAAAAGCGGATGCACGCCAGCCGCGTCGACGGCGTGCACGGCCCGCACGCCGGCGATCAACGTTGGCACCACCGGCCTGGTCAATTCATGGATGAACTGGCCGAACGAAGTATCTTCCTGCGGCGGACGACCGACGGTGGTAAAGGACCAGATCGCACCCGCGCGATGGTAAACCTTCTCTACGCGCAGCACCGGAAAATCATGAGCCAGCGAGTAATAGCCCAAGTGATCGCCAAAAGGGCCTTCCGGAAGTTGTCGCTCGGGGTCGATCGTTCCGGTAATGCAAAAATCGGCCTCGGCCGGAAATGGCAGACCCCCGGTGGCCGGTTGCACGAGCGCCACGCGCCGCCCGCCGAGCGCTCCGGCGAACGCGATCTCCGGTAGTCCCTCGGGGAGCGGCATCACGGCGGCGACCGCGAGCGCCGGCGGCCCGCCGACGATGACGTTCACGCGCAGCGGCTCGCCGCGACGAATGGCCGCGGCGTGATGAACGCCGATGCCACGATGAATCTGGTAATGCAGCCCCACTTCCTCGTCCTGGCGATATTCATTCCCGCCCAACTGCACGCGGTACATGCCGAGATTCGACTTCCGCCAGCCGGGCGCGTCGGGATCTTCGGTATAAACGACAGGCAGCGTGACAAACGGTCCGCCGTCGCGCGGCCACGAGACGACTTGCGGCAGATCATGGACCTTGATTTCGTTTGCCAGAATCGGCCCGCGGCGGACTCGCCTTGGCAACATGTGCAATCCGGCGCGGGCCGCCGAGAGATACCGCAATGGGCGCCGAGCGGCCTGGCCGGGGTCAACCTTCATTTCGACCAATCGCGAAACGCCAGCCAGCGAATCGCGGAAGATATATCGCAACCGCTCGAGCGAGCCGAACAGGTTACTGACCATCGGGAAGCGGCAGCCGCGGACCCGCGCGTAAAAGATGGCCGGCCCGCCGGCGGCGTAGACGCGGCGCTGGATCTCGGCCGCTTCGAGACAGGGATCGATCTCTTCCTCGATCCGGATCAACTGCCCCGTGGCCGCCAGGTCCGCGACGCAATCCGCCAGCGTGCGATATCCCATGGGTTGATCGTGTTGCGCGGATTGCCTTACAAAGCGTTGAACGACGCGTCCGGCGTCATTCTTAAGAACAGAACGCTACGGCGCCAGATCAAAATCTCGCAGCGTGCGCCCCAAATAGATGTGATCGAAGATCGCGAATTCGCCGTCAACCGGGGTGAGCGCAATGCCGTTGAGCGTGAACTCGCCGTTATCGGCGTACAGGTCGCGCGTGACGACCACCCATTCCGCCGGCAGCTTGTCCGCGACGCGGAGGGCTCCGTCGTAGGTCTCGCCGGCCGCGGGGCCGGTGTCGTAGCGGAACTTGGCCGGCGTGCGGTTGGGTCCCCACATGCCGTCATGATTCAATTGCAGGCAAACCCGCTCGCCGCCGCGCTTCTTCCAGGCGTATTGCAAATAGCGATACTCGCCCGGCTTCGGCTTCTTGCGAATTTTTACGCCCAGGCCGGGCAGCGACGGATTGAAGCGTTGATCAGGCGTGACTTTGACGGCGGCCGCGCCGGATAGCTTGTCGTCGGTGATCAGCGTGGCGGTTCCCATGCCTTGATTCAGATTGGCGACGAACTCCGGCTGATCTTCGAACACCGCCAGCGGCGGCTCGGCGGGGAGGGCCGGCGGGCAATCCTTGAAATCATTCTCGCTCCGCGCCAGATAGATGTGATCGAACAGCGCCGCGTCGCCATCGCCCGGCGTGAGCGCCAGGCCATCTAATTGAAACGCGCCGAAATCCGCGAACAGGTCACGCGTCACCACGGTCCAACCGTAGGGGAGCTTGTCCGAGACCTTCAGCGCCTCGGCGTTTAGCGGATTGGGCGTTGGGCCCGCCTCGTAGCGATAACCGGGTTTCCCTTGACCGCGCGGCGGACCCCAGGCGCCGTTGGCGCTGAGTTGCAACAGCACGCTGCCGCCACCTTCCTTTTTCCAGGCGTAGCGCAGGTAGCGGTATTCGCCCTCGCCCGGATTCTCGGCGATCTTGACTCCCAAGCCGGGCATCTTGGCGCGGAATTTTTGATCCGGCGTCACGCGGAGCGCCGTCGAACCGGAGTACCGATCGGTCGTTTCGAGCGTCAGCTTGCCTCCCCCTTCGTTCAGCAGGTTGGCGAAGTGCGATTCGTCTTCGAACAAGCGATAGAGCGCCGGCGGCGGTCCTCCGGCGACGACCTTCACCGCCACCGGAATTGGCGCCGAGCGAACCGACGAAGCCGCGGTCGGCTGCGCGGTGGCGACCAGCGACACCCCTGCCAGATCACCCTGCGGCGAATTGAACGCGAAGGAGACCGGCAGCGAGAACTCACTCTTGTCGGCCGGCACTTCGACTGTTGGGGCGACGAAATCGCTCGGCAAGCCCGCTAAGGTAACCGTGACTGGATGAGCAAAATCGCCGATGCGCTCGATCGTCCCTTTCAGTTGGCCCGTCTCGCCGGTGCCGGCTTTGGCCTCGACCTTGGGTTCGCCAGCGAGCGAGAGCTTCAGCGGCTGCACGGTCGAGAGCCGTAGCGCCGGCGTGACGGCGCTGGCGACCACGGTCTTTTCATCCGCCGAAAGCAATTCCGCCTTGAAGGCGATGTCATACCGAATACCCGCCAGGTCGGCCGGAACGATGACTTTCACTTCGCCCGTGCTGGTAATCGGAGGGAAGAGGGGACTGCCGTTGATGCGTAATGTCCGTTCGACGTCGTCGACCATCTTTTTTTGATTGTCTTTGACGGTCACTTCCTTCTGCGGCGTAATCTGGCTGGTAATCAGCGACAATCGCACAGGACCGGCGGCCAGCGGGGCGCGCGTCACCTTAAGCTGTGCCGGCAGCGCGCCGCCAAGGGGAAGCGCCATCGAGGGAGAACCGTGCCACTCGATCCCGAGCGGCGCCGACGGCGTGACGGCCATCGCTACTTCGTTCCGCAGCCACGGCTGGCTGCGCGTGGCGTCCGTGGCGGCTGCAATAGCGGGACGAACTCGCGTCGGGCCGCCATCGGCGCTGGCGCCGGTGATGCTGACGATCGCGTGCGAAAGCGCCGCTTCGCCGCCCAACAGCGTGAGCAGGGAGTCTGTGGCGCCGGCCGGAATTTCATCATTGGCTACTCTCACGCCCGGCGGCAACCCGTTGATGGCTAGCTTGATCGGTCCGTTGTAGCCCGATCGCTCGGCGCGCACTCGCACCAACTCCGCGCCGCCGCGCGGCGTTTGATGTCGATCTTCGAACAACGTCAGGCGAAAGTCGGGCGTGTCGGCCGCCGCGACTTCCAGTCGATAGATAAATTGCGGGCCGCCCCGATCGAGCAAATCCTTGACCGCGACGACCAGCTTGTCGACGCCGTCAGGGACTTTGAAATCAAGACCCGGGTCGGTCGTGTTTGGGCGATCGTCGCTGGCGGCAAGTTGCTCGCCGGATTCCTTGCGAATCGAAAGAACGCCATCAATGGGCGATCCGGCCCGCGCGGCGAGCAGGTCGAACCGCAGCGTCTGTCCCGGCGTGACCGCGAGCAAGAAGCGATCCTCTTCGCGCGGCGCGGAAAGCCGGCCGTCGATCGCCGAGGGGACCGGGACCGGTTGCGGCGCGGCCGCGCCGCCGGTCAGCGCTTGTTCGATAATTTCCGGAGCGTCTCCCACGACGATCTGCGGACGGCCGCCGGTGAAGCGGCCCGCGGAGGGCCAATTGGCCGCTACACCAAGCGCGGCGCCTGCGAGATCGGATTCGATTTTGGTTCCCACTGGCAAATTAGTGCCGACCAACTCGAACGAACCCTTGGCGCCACGCTGGCCCCCCAACGGAAACACCATGTCTGCAAATTGCAGATCGCCGATTTTGAGACGAAAGAAGCCGGGCTCCGCGCCGCGATAGAGGGCATCGTGCAGTTCCACCGTGTAGCGGCCGTCGACCGGTAGCTTCGCCACCACGCGCGCGTCTCCGGCAATCGACGAAACCAGTTGAGACCAGGCGATCTGCACGTTGCGCGGGTCAGAAAGATGAACCACAGGATTCAACTTGCTTCCCAGCCGATGCGCTTCGACGTCGACGACCACTTGCTGCCCGGCCTTGCCGTCGAACGTGGTCCGCAGAATTGTTCCGCCAGCCAGTGCCCCGTGCAGCGCAACGGGTAGCTCGCCGGCCTCGGGCGCGAAGGGGCGCTGCGGCAACGAATCGATTCCGATCGCCACCCCGCCCGAAATGCCGTGCTTGTTGGCCACTCGGAGTTGATAGATTCCAGGGGCCACCGCCGCGTCAAGCGTGACTTCAATTTCAACGCGCGTCGCCGTGGTGGGCTGTTTCAGTTCCTGCTTGGCGATCGGCGCCGAGAGGACGACCTGCGGATCAGCCTCAAGATCTGTCCCTTCGATCACCAGCGTCGTCGCTCCGCCGGAGCGCAACCCGCGCAACGACAAATTGCTGATCGTCGGCGCCGCGTCCGCCGCGACGGCGCCAAGCAACACGAGCGCCGCGACGCCTGCGGAACTGGAAACAAAACGAACGAATAGCGATCTTGGGATCAATGGTCGCGTCATGATGAGCCTGCGGTGGGGACGTTCCTCTCGCACAGCAGCTCGCCGAAGCGGGGCCGCGCGAGATCGGTTCGTCTAGCAGTAGGGCGTGCGGTTTATTGGAACGGGTTGTCGTCCGGCGCAGTCTTGCCGGGCGTAATGGCCTTGGGATCCGTGGAATTAGGCGCCGCAGCGCTCGGCCTCATGCCCTTCGGCGCCGCTCCGGTTGCTTTCGTCGTCGGGCGCGTTGGCGCAGCTGGGGCGCTCTTCGCCTTGCCAGGGATCGGGCGACCTGGCGCCGGCTTGGCTGGCTGGCCTTTTGCGGCCGGAGCCTGGCTCGCTGTCGGCTTGGTCGCTGCGCCGCTCTTCGACGGCGCCGCTTTAGGAGCGGAGCCGGCGGCCGGCGTGACGACCTCTGGTTTCACCGCAGGGGCCTCGACATTCGCCGGCTCAGGCAATTCATCGACCGGCGTTTTTTGGTTCGACGCTTCCGCGGCGGGCGGGGTTACCGGCGGATCTGCGAAGGGATCTTCTTCGGTCGGCGCTGTTGCGGCGGGCGCTTTCTCCTTGGACTCGTCAGCCGGCATGTCGTCCACCGGGGCGCCGCCTCGCGCTTCAGCGGGCGCTGGCGTCGTCGGGGCGGCCTCCGTCGGTTCATCTTCTTGCGTGGCTGCCGCCGGCGCGGGTTTCGCGGACGGTTTCTCTGCCGCCCGAGGTTCGTTGAAGGGATCGTCGATCGCTGGCTCAGCCGGCGCCGCGGGATTCTCATCCATGGCCGGCTCGACGGCCGGTTCCGCGTGCGGGGCGACCGGCTTGGCGGGCGCCGCGGGATCGGCGAATGGATCGTTAACTTCAGGCTTCGGAGTCTCGTCCGATGGAGGGGCCGGCGGGACGTCGAGCGGTCCGCCTTCGGCAGGCGCGTCAGCGGCTGCGGGCTCTGGCTCGGCCATTGGTTCGGCCGGCGCCTTCTCCGGCGTCACTCCCGACGCGGGATCATCGAACGGATCTTCGCCTTTCGCAGGCGCTGCGGCTGGTTCTGCGCCGGCGGTCTCAGCCGGCGGCTCATCGGTCGCTGGCTCTGTCGAAGCCGGCTCAGGCATGGCCGGCTCAGCGGCGGCCGGTTCTGTGGCGGGCGTTTCGGCCGCAGGCTCAGGGGCCGGCGATGCCTTCTCCGACGCCGCCGGCGGTTCGCCGAACGGATCGTCGGAATCCTTGGCGGGCGCCGCATCGGCGGAGTCCATGGCCGGATCGGTGGGCGCTTCCTCCGACGCAGGAACTGATTCCGGCGCGTCGTCGGCCGGCTCTTTTGCGGGAGCCTCCTCGTCCAACTTCGGCGCTCCGGCCGGAGGATCAGCGAAGGGATCTTCGCCCGCAGGTTCAGTAGCCGGAGCGTCCGCAGGAACGTCAGCCGACGGCGCAGCGGCCGACGGTTCGTCGGCAGCCGCGTCATCGGCCGTCATCTCTTCGTTCGACGCTTTTTTGTTCGACGCTTCCGCGTCGGGTGTGGTGGCTAATGGGTCGGCGGGGTCCGCGCCGGACTTGGTTGCCAATGGATCAGCCGTGTCTGACGGGGTTGCCGATGGTTCAGAGGGATTGGCGGCGGGCATTTCTTCACCGGCGGGCGCGTCGGCCGGCTCTTCTTTCGCCGGCGGCTCGTCGGTAGCGGCCAGGGGCTCCTCAGCAGGCGTGTCGTCCGCTTTTGCCGCCTTGCTGGGCGCTGCCGTAGGCGGATCGGCGAAGGGGTCATCACTGGCGGGCTTCGCTGGCGCGGCAGGTTCTTCCGGAGCTTCCGCGGCCGGCGCTTCTTCGGCCGGCATCTCCGCGGCGGGTTCCTCAGCCGGCGTCTCGGCGGCTGGCTCTTCGGCCGCCGGTTCAGCGGCGGGGGTGACGTTGTCATTGAACGGATCCCCTTCGTCCGCAGTCGCTTCGGCCGGAGGATCAGCTGGGGTCGCGTCCGGGATCGGATCGGAGAGTGGCTCTTCCGCGGCGGGCGCCGCTCCTTTCGCCGGTTTGCGCGGCGGGGCTCGCGTCACGCCGAGATCGTCTTTCAGCAAGACTTCTTTGTCGGCGCGGGGGATGCGCTCGTAGCGCTCATAGCGCATCCGCTCGATTTCTCTTTGGGCGATCAAGCGGGCTTGCGCCCGTTGTCGCTCCAGCGTCACGCGCTCTCGACCTTGCACTCGCTCCAGCGCGCGACTGACGTCGTGGTAGCGCGCGTTGTCGGCAGTTTCGAGCTTGGCGCCGCGCGCGAAGTCCAAGGCCGCGTCGGGCTCGCGCCCCAAGCGCAGTTGCGACAGCCCGCGGAAGTAATAGACGCGCGGGTCCGTGCTGCCAGCTTCGGCTGCAAATGTCAGAATGTCGAACGCCGACCTGAAATTGCCGCCAAAATACGCATGCACTCCGTCGCCGTAGAGTTGATCCAACGGCGCATTCTGCGCAGAGGCCGAACTGAGGGCGACCAACATCCCTGCACACGCCAACAAACCGGCTAACCGAGACGTCATCTCTTCTTGCTCCGAAACAATTCCAAGACTTGATGTTCCACCGAGCCGCAAACGGCGCGGCGCCTCGCGCGACGTCGACAGTTCGGCAACCGCGATCGACCCTCTGAATTAGCCCACGGTCACGCTACCTAACGGTGGCGCAATCCTAAACCTTCAGTGTGACTTTGCCGGCTAGGATTGTAAACCGAAAACCGGGCGTTGTCTCACAGAAAACCGGGAGAGGGGCTTGCCACGCTTTCTCCTTGCCCCATCGGCGGTTGGGTTCGCCCGCGAGGCTCTGCAAAAGGGGCGGTTCGCCACGTCCGCAGGGCCTCAGAACCAGGACCAATCCGCACAACCGGAACCCGGCCCAAACAAACCCTCAGGCCTACAGCCTCGCTCCACGCAGCGGGGCGCTAATGACACGCCGTGCAGGCGCGGGCGACGACGCTTCTCGATTCCGGGCTCAGCAGTCCGGTCGTACTCGAGGCGTGGCAGTCGGTGCAGCAGCTCAGATAGTTTCCTTCGACCGCGGCGAGTTGGATCGTATTGGCGGAATCTGCGCCGGATTCGGCGACTTTGGCGAAACGATGCCGCACGCACGCCGGAGGAAGTTGAATCGAGGCCAGCCAGAGTCGGTTCGACTCCCTCGCGTCGCTGGCGATTTGCGGCGCCGCTGGGGGCGGGGCTTCGGCAGGGGCCGAATGTCTTTCGATCCAGCCGCGCGAGCCGGCCGCCGCCGCCACGCCTAGCAAAACGGCGGCCGCGAATTTCAACAAGCTGCCGCGCGCCGGCATGACCCGAGCCACGCGAGGCGCCGGCGCGAAGGCTCGCTCGGCTTGCGCCACGGCGTCCGTGCGTCCCCAATAACCACTGTTCGCGTCCGCCGCAATGCTCCCGTCGTTAGCCGAGCCCGCCATGCCGCGATAGCCGGGGAGGGTGCTACTTTCTTCCGGGCCAACCGCTTCTTGAAACAACTCCACCGCCGGGCGCAGCGCCACGGCCAGCCGATGGCATTCCGGACAACGGCGTAAATGAAGCTCGACGGCGTGGTCTTCAAGACCACCCGACGGAAACGGTCCGCGCGTCAGCACGTCGAATACATCATCGCACGTCATGATCATTCCCCAATCCGAAACTACCCAAACCGAAACTACTCTGTCCGAAATTCTTTTCCGTCGTTACTATTCCGCGACTACTCAGCAGCCAACTTGCCCGCCGGCGACCGCGCGTCGTCGTCGGCCGGTTGCAGTGGATTGCCCTGTTGCTCGGTGATCAAATGACTCAGTCGCAGCAGCCCGCAGCGGACCCGGTTTTTGGCCGTCGGCAGGCTGCACTCCATACAGGCGGCGATTTCCTGAAATTGCAGGCCGCCGAAAAAACGCAACCGCAGCGCGTCCGCCTGCACGTCGGTCAAGCGGGCCAATAGCGCGTCGAGCTGCTCGCGGCGTTCTCGCGCGAGCAAGAGCGAGAGCGCGGCGGGCTGCGGATCCGTAGGGGCGGCGGCGAGCTCGATCGGATCGACGTCTTCGTCCGAGGCGCCTTCGAGCGATTGATGTCGCGGCGCGCGGGCTAGCTTGCCAGCGTGCCTACGGCATTGGTTCAGCAGGATCGTCCAGAGCCAGGTGCGAAAGGCGTATTGCTCGTCGTAGGTCTGTCTCGATTTGAAGGCGGCGAAGAAGGTCTCTTGGACCATGTCGTCGGCCGCTTCGGCGTCTCCCAACCGGCTGGTCGCCACGCGCGCAAGCGCCGCTTGATAGCGCTCGACGAGCAATCCGAAGGCGGCCCGATCACCCCGCTTGGCGCGGCGCATCAGGGCAACATCCGATTCTGGTGTTAACTGCGTCATAGGAGCGCCGTGGGGCAGGGCGAGGAGGGCCGAAACCGACGAAACGACGACCTCGCGCGGGGACCTCCTATTCTGACAACGACGGGGGGAGCTTGGCAATAAAAAAATATGCCGAAAGGGGAAGGCTGGAACGTGAGAAGTGCTTCTTGAGAGGGGAAGCCAAGTGGAACGGACATTCTTGGTCGTGCGAGTCGAAGACCGCCGGCCGGGAGCCGAAAGCTTGTTTGGCTTTCAGCCGCCCGGCGCCGGCGGACTTGCAAAGATTTGCCCGAACATTGCAGCCGTTTGGGCGACTTCCCTGAGTGGCTTCAACGAGCGCGTAAAATGGCGTCGACCGCGGCTGGATTGAGCCCCGACCCCAGCGAGGAACCGACCGGCTCGAAAGTCGCGCTCTTCGTGGAAACGGTCGCTGAAGCCGTCGCGCCGCTGGCAAGTTGCGGCGTCGACGGCGCTGCCCGCAGCAGCTTCAAACCGATGTCGACTTCCTGGTTCTGCCCTCCGCGGGTGATCGACACCGTTCGCAGCGGCGTCGTCACGCGGGCCGCTCCGTCCGCGATTACCAGTT
>DASXPZ010000684.1:0-4098 GCA_036493275.1 Pirellulales bacterium | reverse complement strand
TGGCCATCGCCGTCGACGCCACGCAGAAGCGCAAAGAGACCCTGGGGCACATCCTTTTCGACGGGCCGCCGGGTCTCGGCAAGACAACCTTTGCCACAGTCATCCCGCGCGATCTGGGCGTCAGCTTCCAGATCGCCAGCGCCGCGGCCCTAATGGCGCCCAAGGACGTCGTTCCTTATCTCACCAACGCCGAAGAAGGCTCGGTGCTGTTCATCGATGAGATTCATCGGCTGCCGAAGGCGGTCGAAGAATTTCTCTACCCGGCGATGGAAGATTTCCGGATCGACATCACCCTGGGCGAAGGGGTGAACGCCCGCACGATCAACATGCCGCTGAAGCCGTTCACGTTGATCGGGGCGACAACGCGGACCGGCATGCTCTCGGCGCCGCTGCGCGACCGGTTTCAGATGCGCGAGCATTTGGATTTTTACACGGTCGAAGAATTGGCCGAGATCGTCCGCCGCAGCTCGCGCAAGCTGCGCGTCGAGATCGACACGGACGCCGCCAATGAGATCGCCATCCGTAGCCGAGGAACTCCGCGCCTGGCCAACAACCGCTTGCGCTGGGTTCGCGACTACGCCACCAGCCGGGCCGATGGCCGGATCACGCACGCGGTAGCCACGGCGGCGCTGGCGATGCAAGGGATCGACCAGCGCGGCCTCGATTCGCAAGATCGCAAATACCTGGAGACGATCATCCGCATGTTCCACGGCGGCCCGGTGGGGGTCGAAGCAATCGCCCACACGATGAACACCGCGCCCGACACGTTGGAAGACGAAGTGGAGCCGTTTCTTCTCCGCGCCGGTCTGGTGATCCGCACGCCACGCGGCCGCAAAGCGACGTCGGACACGTACGACCACTTGCGCATGACGCCGCCCGACGCGGGACAGGCGAAGTTGTTCTAGGAAGCGGCAGGCGCTGTCACGAGTGAGGCGCTTTCGACAAACCGGGAGTGCGAGGCTCCTGCCGAGCAATGAATCGCTTTCGGCGAGCCCCCGACCTTTGGCTTCCTCCAAAGCAAGCCGCGCATGTGCCGCGGATCACAGGCGCGTTTCGCGCCACAGGCTACTTCAAACTGTCCTTCAAAAACAGGACCTCCACCGCCGTCAGATAGTCGCGATTGTCCTTCTTGGCGAAGCCGTGCCCTTCGTTGTCGGCGTAGACGGTCCACACTGGGCGGCCGGCGGAGCGGACTTTTTCGGCGATCTGCTGCGCCTCGAAGATCGGCACGCGCGGATCGTTCACGCCGTGCGCCACCAACAGCGATGAACGGATTTTATCGACGCGCTTGGCGGGGCTGATCCGGTCGAAGACTTCGCGCATCGCCGGCTTGCGCTCATCGCCATATTCGGCGCGGCGCAAGTCCTGGCGGTAAGGACTGGTCCGCTCCAAGAACGTGACGAAGTTGCAGATGCCGACGATGTCGATGCCCGCCTTGATCCGGTCCGGAAAATTCACGAGCGAAGCCAGCACCATGTAGCCGCCGTAGCTGCCGCCGGTCACGGCGACGCGCGACGCGTCCAACTCCGGCTGCGTTTTGATCCAGTCCAACAGCGCCCCGATGTCGCGGACGCTGTCCTCGCGCAGCTCGGCGTTGTCGAGCTGCAAGTAGGTTTTGCCGTAGCCGGCCGAGCCGCGCACGTTCGGCGAGATCACGGCGATGCCCATCTCGTTCACCTGGTACTGCGTGATCCCGGAGAAGAGAGGCCGATATTGCGATTCCGGCCCGCCGTGGATGCTGATCAGCACCGGGGCCTTTTTATCAGCCGTGGCCGAGCGCGGGCGAAAGTAATAAGCCGGGATCTGGCGATTGTCGAACGTCGGAAATTGAATTCGCTCGGGCACGACGAACTTCGCCGGGTCGAGCCCTCCCACTTCGCTATAGGTCCAACGCGTCAGTTCGCCATCGGCCAGGCGAAGCGAGTAGGCGTCGGCCGGCGCCTCGGGGCGGGCCAGCGAGATCCCCAGCGTTTTGCCGTCGGGCGAAAAGTCCAAGCCCGCCACAATGCCCAAGGGAATTTTCAATTCGCGCGGCTTGTCGTTTTCCAGAATATAGAGCCGGCTGGCCCCATTCTCGTTCACGCTGAAGACCACGGCGCCGGTGGTCGAATCGACGACGACGTCCGAGACGTCCCACGGAATCTCGGTCGACAAGAACGTGTATTTCAAAGTCTCCAGGTCCAACCGGGCCAACTGCAAGAATTCGCTCTTGGCGTCGGTGCTTACGTAGGCCGAGCGGCCATCTTTACTGAAGGCCAGAGCGCCGAATGATACTTTCCACTCGGCCGGCGACGGCAGCGCCTTGCGCTCTTTCTTGGCGACGTCGAAGATCGCCGGGTAGGACTCATTGATCGAGACGTAATGATTCATCAACAATCGCGAGCCGTCGAGCGACCAATCGGTGGCAGTCCAGAATTCGCCGTCCGCCTGTTGCAACAACCGCATTGTGTCGGCTTGTCGCGTGTCGGCGAGGTACATGTCGGTGTCGCGACCGTTGCGGGCGTTGCTGTGGACGATCATCCGCCGGCCGTTGTGCTCGACCGGTCCCAGCAGGTTGCGCGACTTGCCGTCGGTCAGCAGCGTCGAGCTGAACTTGGCGCAATCGAGTAGGTAAACCTGGTCGTTCTCGTTGCCTCCCTTGCTCATCGTCATCAAGATCGCGCCGTCGTTCGCCTCGGGCAAAAACCGCCCCCCCACCGGCTCGTCGAAAAACGTGATCTGTTCACGTCGGCCTCCCGGCTCGTAAACGCGATGAAGCTGAATCGAATTGCCGAACCGCGTCCGGATCAACATCCCTTTGCCATCGGGCGACCAACCGGCAAATTCGGCGGCGCGGGTGTTTTGATATTGCGCCAACCGTTCGAACACCGCCGGCGGAACGACGGGCACGCCAGTCGTGGCGATCGCCCCGGGTCGACTCGGGTCGGCCGGCTCGTCGGCGTGGCACTCAGAGGCGGAGAGATTCATCGTGGCGACAATAAGCGCAATTGCGGCGAGCGGAAATCGGAACTTCATCAGAATCCTTCCTCTTGCGGCGGGTTACTTGGCGTTGGCGCGGCGAACGTCTTCGACCCGATTGACCAGCGCCTGCATCAAAATGCTGGCGATTTGCGGGCCGCAGCTATTTTGCTCGCCGTATTGCGCATCCTTCTTACCGTACGCGAAGGGTTTTTTCTCGTCCCACTGCCGCTTGGGAATAATGTAGCCCAACTCATCGTTCGCCAGGCCGATCAGCATGAACTTCTTGCCCGGCAGCGTGCCAGTGATCGTCGGTTCGAGCGGCGCGTCAGGATAGTCGACGCCCGGCTCGGCCGGCTGCTGGAAGGTTCCGTAGACCAGTTCCGGGTAGACCTCGCCCGGGATGCAGGCGATGTGCAGCTCGCCAAGCTGGATATACGCGACTTCGGTAATGCCGCCGACGGGCCCTTTGGTCTTCGCGCCGACGGGTTCGCCGACGTTCTCGAAATCGCCGGTGAATTCACGTCCCTCGCGCTTCAGCACGCCGGCCATCTGCGCGATACGAAAAAGCGGATTCTCGAGCGGCACGCAGATTGGTTTAGCGGCAAAGGCAATCGGCGACAGTGGGCAAGGCTCGGTCTTCGCCAGCGCCTTGACCACCAGATCGGCCACTTCGTCGCCGTAGATCTGAGCGTACTCGAACGTGGCGTCGTTGACGCCGCGCGATTCCTTGTACTTGTTGCTGGGCGTCGTCATCAACCCGCCGACGGCGCCGCTGAAGTAAACGACCGGGCAGCCGTATTTGGCTTCCAACTTCTTGATCGTGGCCCAGGGAAAGTCGGCCGTGAGCTGCGTGTTGTCGCTGCCGAGCGCCTCGGGGTGGCAGGTCCATTGCACGATCAGGCCGGCGGCCTTTCCATCGGCGCCGTCGAGCTTGGCCACGCGGATCACGCCATCCGGCGTATGGGGCAAGCGGCTGTCTCGCAACAGCGAATCATCCGTGGCGGTTCCATACACCGCGGTGACCGGCGCGGCCGTCGCGTCGGCTTTGCGAACGGCTTCGCGCACTCCTTCGACCACGCGGCCGATCCAGACTGGGTCGACTCCTGAAGTGAAGGGATTCGGTCCCCAGATGCCGAC
>DASXPZ010000683.1:0-3035 GCA_036493275.1 Pirellulales bacterium | reverse complement strand
ACTTTTATTGGGCCGCTGGGAGCGTCGAAGGTCTCACCAAACAGGGCTTCGCGGACCTTGCCGACGTCGTCCGTGCCCGCCTGCTGTACCGCCTTCGCCCACAAGTTCACGCCGCAGTAGGCGGCTTCCATGGCGTCGGTGGCTACGCGCTGCGGTCCGTATTGCCAATGAAGTCTTTCCAGAAACTTAGTGTTCTCTGGTCGATCGACGCTCTGAAAGTAATTTTGCGCCGCGTAGTCGCCGACCAGGTTCGAGATCCCCAGCAATCGCAGCTCCTGTTCGCCAATGCTGGTCGAAATGACCGGCATATCGTCGCTTTTGACGCCGGCACGCCTCAAACCTCGAAAGAAGGCGATATTGCTGTCGCCGTTGATCGTGTTGAAGATCACGTCGGCGCCGGAGTCTTTGATCTGCTGGATGACGCTACTCACGTCGGCGCTGCCGAGCGGAAGGTACGCCTCGCCGACGACGGTTGCTCCCAGGATCTTCAATTGATCCTTGATAATGGCGTTGGCCGCGTGCGGAAAAATGTAGTCCGAGCCGACCAGGAAGAAGCGTCGCTTGTCGAGTGCGGCGTAGGCCCACCTCACCGCCGGAATGATCTGCTGATTCGGCGAAGCGCCGACATACAGAATATTCGGCGAACTTTCCAATCCTTCATTCGAGACCGGGTAGATGAGCAAATGATTGTTCGTCTCGAAGACCGGCAAGACCGTTTTACGCGTGGAGGACGTCCAGACGCCGAACACGACGCAAACGTGCTGGTCCTTGATCAGGTCGTTGGCCTCTTTCAAGAAGACCTGCGCGTCGGAGCGACCGTCGCGGATGATCGGCTCGATCTGCCGACCCAGCAGGCCTCCTTTCTCGTTGATCTCGTCGATAGCCATGATCGTGGCGTCGACCACGGCCTGCTCGCTGATCGCCATCGTTCCCGATAAGCCATGCAAAATGCCGACCTTGATCGGCGGTTTGCCTGTCGCCGCGGCGGCCGCCGGCGGCGTGAGGTCCTTCACTTCGTCTTCCAATGTACGCAGTTGCCGGCCCCGAAATTGCCAGAGTCCGATCGCGCCGGCCACCACCACCGACAGCGCCAAAAACGCCAAGTATTTGGCGGCGCCCTCAAAAGCCGACCGTGGCTGCGGCCGCTTGCCGCTACGGCGCGAACCGGCCTGTTCCGGGCGACGCCGCACGCCGCTGGGACGTTTGGCCTCCGCCGTCGTCCGGCGGCCTTCAAGAAACAATGCCAGGTCGTCGGCCAATGCCCGGGCGGTCGGATAGCGGTCGAAAGTTTCCTTTTCCAGGCACTTCAGGCAGATTCTGTCGAGCCCGGCCGGCACAGCAGGATTGATTTTCGATGGCGGAATGGGATCTTCAGAAACGACCTGCCGCATCGTTTCGAAGTTCGTCTCGGCGCAGAAAGGAGGCCGACCTGTCAGCAATTCGTACAGCAGCGCGCCCAGGCCATAAATATCGACGCTCGGCCCCACTTCGCCGCCGGGGTTCTCCACTTGTTCAGGAGCCATGTAGCAAGGCGTGCCGACCACCACGCCGCTTTGGGTGATGCGGACATCGTGTTCAAGCTGCCGCGCCAATCCAAAATCAGTGATCTTGGGCGTGTAGCTCGAAAGCGATTTGCCGTCACCGTCCGAGAGGAGAATATTCGCCGGCTTCAGATCGCGATGGATCACGCCGCGCTCGTGCGCGTATTGGATCGCCAGCGCCAAGGCTTCCAGGATAGCAGCCGCGTCATAAGGATCGATCGCGCGCCCGGCGGTCCACTTGTAGAGACTGTCGCCGTCGACGAACTCAAGCGAGAACCAGGGACAGCCTTCCTGCTGACTGATATCGTAAATCTGCACGATGTTCGGATGCTGCAAACGCGCGACCGACTCCGCCTCGGAACGAAAACGGGCTCGCTCGCGTGGGCCGGCATGCTCGCCCGTGAGAATCATCTTGATGGCCACCAGTCGATTCAGCCCGATTTGCCGCGCCTTATACACGACCCCCATGCCGCCGCGGCCCAATTCCCCTAGGACTTCGTAGCCGGGCAGATTGAGGTGACTCCCAGCCGCGGCTGCCGTGGCGGGGAGAGGAGACAAGACGGCGGGGTTGGCGCCGATCGATTCGCCGGCGGCGGGATGGCCGCTCGACGTATCGGACGACGCCGCGATCGTTTTGGAGTCGATCGTCGGAGGCGGGTCAGCCCGATCAGGGCCGCCAGGCGCAAAGGGCTCGCTCGGCGCTGCCACGGTGGTCTGCACGGCTTTCGCTGCTTCGGCCGCGATCGGTGTCGAGTGGTCGACGGTTCCTTCGCCCAGCGTCGTATCCGCGATCGATAGCCGTGCGATCCGTCGCTTCACTTCGTCGATCAGTTCAGGACAATCGCCGCACAACTGCTCGGCGGTCAATGTCAGGCCGGAGCGGTGCTGAACTTGCCAGGCGGCCAGCAATTTTGGAATGCGCGGGTCGGTCGTCATGGTCGATGGCTGCGCCGTACGGCGAGGGAGAGTCGTTCCCGTTTCATTATTTACGTATCATACGCAATACTAGCCTATTTTGCCCTCTTCGGCCCACTTGGCGCAATCAGACAGGAAAGGAAAACCCTGTATTGGTGGGCTAATCGCGGGGCATTTATTGCCTGCGAGGCGATTGAGCCGTCTCTAGGGGTGGAGGCTGCGATAGTGGTCGAGCGGCGCTTAACCGCTGACCATGCGCGAAGAACTTGCAGCCTTTTCCACGGTATCTAAGAGCGCATCGAGCCGGAACGGCTTCGAGAGAACCGCGTCGGGACGCAGGCCGGCCTGGCGCGCCTTGGGGATCGAATGCCCGGGGTCGTAGCCGAAGCCCGCCATTAACACCATCGGGACATAATCGAGCGTGCTTTGCAGCTTGATCATCAGCTCGAAGCCGGTCATGTCAGGAAGGCGAATGTCGGCGATGATCGCGTCGTAGACCACGCCCGGCGCCAGGCCCCGCACCATGCACACCGCTTCGCCACCGTCGCGCGCGGTTTCCACGACGCAACCATAGCGCTC
>DASXPZ010000682.1:0-1602 GCA_036493275.1 Pirellulales bacterium | reverse complement strand
ATGAGGCTCCCAAAAAGCTGGAAGCACCCGCGCCGTTGCAGCCAGGCGCCGTCGTCGTGCCCCTCTGGCCAGCCGACAAGCTCGTCGTCAAAGGCGATGGCGGCCCGGAATCGCTCACGCCGACGCCCGGTAATCCCGAGCGAGTCGCCAACGTCACCAACATTCACAACCCGTCGATCGAGGTCCATTTGGCGCCGCCGGAGAAACGCAACGGAACGGCCATGATTCTGATTCCGGGCGGCGGCAATCGATCGGTGGTTGTGGGGACTGAAGGGACCGACATTGCAACCTGGCTCAACGAGCTCGGCGTGTCGGCATTTATCTTGCGGTATCGAATTCGTCCCTACGACTCGGCCGTCGAAGGGATTGCCGATACGCAGCGGGCCGTGCGAACGGTTCGAGCGCGTGCTGGCGAATGGGGCGTCGATCCGGCAAAAATCGGAGTCATGGGTTTCTCGGCCGGAGGCGAGCAGGCAGCCCGTGTGCTGCTCACGTTCGATCGTGGTGAGGCGGATGCAACCGACGCCGTTGATGGTGCGAGCTCCCGCCCCGATTTCGTGGTCATGGTTTACGCGGGCTGGGCGAAGCTCGACATGAGCCACGTACCGACCGATGCACCGCCGACGTTTCTGACCAGCGCGGGCATCGACGACTCATTCCACGCCAAACAAACTGTGGAGTTCTACAACGCGCTGTTTGACGCAAAAATCCCGGTCGAGCTCCACATCTATGGGCATGGTGGTCATGCGGGCGGCATCGGAGCGCGGAACGGCATTCCGTTTGGCACGTGGCAAAACCGGTTTTTGGAATGGGCCCGCGATCTGGAGATGTTGCCGAAGCAATAGTCCACACTGCTGGCAGTTGGAAAGAATACGTGGCATAACCGCTGGTTTTCACGGCCCCGGTTGACCAAAAACGCCGCCCGGTTTACTTTACAGGGCTACCTACGGCTCGCACGGCCCGAGCTGAGGCTTCTAAATTACCGGCCGAATGTTCGTACCTAACGCCGGACGGTCGCCCCCGCGACACATAGCCGGTGTGCCACTCGCAGGAGAGTTCCTTGTCAACTTTGGTCAAAGATTTGGTGGAGGCCGGCGTCCACTTCGGGCATCGTGCCAGCCGCTGGAATCCGAAGATGCGGCCGTACATTTACGCCCGCAAAAACCTGATCCACATTATCGACGTGCGACAGACGGTCCGCGGCTTGCTCCGGGCCAAGAAGTATCTCGCACAACTTACGTCGCGCGGCAGCCTGGTGTTGTTCGTCGGCACTAAACGGCAAGCGGCCGACACGGTCGAGCGCGAAGCCGAGCGCTGTGGCATGCCTTATGTGAACGATCGCTGGCTGGGCGGCTCGCTGACGAACTATCGCACGATTCGCAGCCGGCTCACTCGCCTGGAGGAATTGGAAGCGATTCGCGCCGGCGAGCAGATCAACACCTATTCGAAGAAGATGCAGTCGGCCCTCTCCCGCGAATATCGCAAGATGTATCGCAATCTGCACGGCATGCGGACGATGAGCCGCTTGCCCGAGTGCTTGATCGTCATCGATCCGAAAAAGGAAAAGAATGCGATCAGCGAAGCTCGCAAGATGGGCGTTGC
>DASXPZ010000681.1:0-7783 GCA_036493275.1 Pirellulales bacterium | reverse complement strand
GCAAAAAAACCGCCCGACCGTGTGAGCTCGCGGCGACGCCATCCTTGGCTGCGGCAAGCAAACACACGGCCGAGCGGTCGTTTGAATCCGTTCGACGCAAGGCGACTGCGGGCAATGGCGCCCAGCAATCCTCAGCGTCGTCGTGCGTCTGTCTTACAGACTAAACCATGTCCTTCAGGTTCTTGAGAGCGCGGATGCCGACCTTGTTGTAGGCAGGGCGGGCCTTCTGGTCCATGAACTCGCCTGGCTTGAACGGGTTCGGCACGTTCTTCTTGGCGGCGCGAGCCGGGACTTTTTTCTTGGTGATCTTCACCAGGCCTGGAATCGCGAACACGCCAGGGCCACGATTGCCCAGGGCCTTCTTCACTTCGCCAGCGAGCGACTCGAGGACGCTGGCGACGTCCTTGCGGGCCAGACCGGTTTCGGACGCGATGTTGTTCAGGACTTCGCTCTTGCTGGGCGCCTTTTTGGGGGCGGCGGTTGCGGCTTTCGCCATGATCGGGAGACCTCCTTGCAAAAGTATTGGGTAGTTGGCAAATGCGGCCGCCGAATTGGCGGACGCGATGATTAAAGTTAGACCAAAATAAAAAAGCAACCCGTAAAACGCGAGAAAATTTCAAAAAACCTGCAAAATCCTCGGGAAATCGGCCAAATTTGCGCGCAAAAGCCATCGTCGCCTGCTTCCGCAGCGCGGCGGCGGCTCGGCACAAGCCGCAAGTCGAGCATGATCGGACCCAAAATGCGGCGTCGGTCGCGCGCCCAACCGCGAGAGCAAATCGAGGCATTTCCGCCGCTTTGGCGCGTCATCGAGAGGGCCTGCCCTGCCTGCTGGCCGGGCGTTTGCTTGCCGGGAGTTCGGGGCCCATGTTAAGATATTGTGAACGCTCGCTTTACGCATGGCGGCAGGCCGGAAACGCCGCCATGGCTCCGCCCTCGCACCTCCCACCGGCAAGCTCGTCGGCCCGAACTAGAGAACTTTCGCAGGCAGTCAGGCTACTAAGTTGAGTAAGCCTGGGCGCCTGCCTTGCCTCGCGCGAGGGGCAAAGGGGTGTGCTCGTACTTACGGACAGCAATGCAATCTCGGTTTGCGGGCCGGACAATCAGCGGTTGCATTGCGGGTTGGGTCCATTGTGATTAGTCGCCGCCAAATGCCTTCCCGGCCAGCGTCTTGCGCTGTGGGGGTCGACTTTGGCCGGTCATGAAGGGAACACAGCATGCGTCATGGTGGATTTACGGCGCTCGGCGTCGCGGGAAGGATCCTCTTTGCGGTGGCCGCAATCTTCTGCGCCCAGGCAACGTGTTCTGTAGCCTTCGGCGATGACGAAAAGCCGGCCTCGCAACAAGCCGTTACAGAAAAACCTGCTGCTGAGAAGCCGGCCGCCGAGAAACCGGCTGCTGAAAAGGCGCCTGCTGATAAGCCCGCCGAGAAAGTGATCGAAGGGAAGGCAGTAGAGGCTCAGAAAGCAGCCCAAGACGCCAAGGCGGCAGCCAAAGAGGCCGCGCTGAAAGCCGCCAAAAAGCTCGCCGAGAAAGCCGCTCCTGCCCCGCCGGGCGCGCCGGCGCCTGCGATCGTTCCCGCGCTTCCGGGCGGAATTCGGGCCATGCCCGCGATTCGCCGGATTGGCGTGATTCGCCCGGGGGGGCAACCGCAAGAAGGGTCGGACGCGGATCCGGTCTTCTTTCCCACTGACCGCGCCACGATGCAGCGGCTGACCAAAGCCCAGGAACTGCTCGAGCAAAAGCGCTTCGGCGAAGCGGTCCGTCTGTTGGGCGAAATCCTCGAAGGACCGGAGGACTACTTCTTTCAACCGAAGCGCGACGAGCCGATCCACCGCAGTCTCAAATCGGAGGCGCAGCGACTGATCGGCCAACTCCCAGAAGAGGGGCGCGAGTCGTACGAGTTGCAATATGGCGCCACGGCGCAACAAAAGCTCGACGTGGCGATCGCCGCCGGCGACGGCGCGGCGCTGGCCGAAGTCTCACGCCGCTTCTTCCACACCAAGGCCGGCTACGATGCGACCAACCTGCTGGCGGGCTGGCAACTCGATCACGGTCATCCTTTGGCCGCCGCGCTGACGTTGAAACGTTTGCAATCGGCCCCCGCCGCTCAGCAATTCGAGCCGACCCTCACCGTCCGCATGGCCGCCTGCTGGTCTCGCGCCGGCATGGCAGATAAAGCCGCCGAGGCGCTGGCCGCGCTGCCGCAAAAATATCGTGACGCCAAAATCCACCTCGCTGGCAAGCAAGTCGCGGTCTTTGATCGCAACGAAGACGCCGGCGCCTGGCTGGTGAAGCAGGTTGGGCCGCCTCCCAAAAATGTCGTCAGCGCCGGCGATCAATGGGCCATGTATCGCGGCGTACCCAGTCGCAACGCCGTCAGCGCCGGGAGCAGCCCGCTTTTGAATCGTCGCTGGGGCGTGCCGACCTCGGACAAAGACGGCGCGATCGAGGGAATGGTCAAGCAATTGCGGCAAACCGCGCTCGATCAGGGGACGACGATGCTCCCCACGCTCCACCCGCTGGCCGTGAACGACCACGTCTTCATGCGGTCGATCGGTGGACTGGTGGCCATCAATTTCACTACCGGCAAGCGCGTCTGGCGCGGCCCGGAAGACGAATCGATCCGGCAAATGCTGGAGCCGAACGCGCAGTTTGCTTCGGTTTCGCGGCCGACGGTCATGGGCGGCCGCCGTCTGATTCCCAACACGGCGGTCCCGCTCGTTCCGAATTGGCTGACGCAGCGCATCTGGAACGACACGACCTACGGCACGATGAGCAGCGACGGTCAACGAATCTTCTGCATCGAGGATCTCGACGTCGGAACCGGCGTCTTCGATCAGCGGCAGATTGTGATGATGAATGGCCGCATGCCGCAGCAGGCCGCCGGAGCGCGTTCCTACAATCGCTTGGCCGCGTACGACATCGCGACCGAAGGAAAGTTGAAGTGGGATATCGGAGGTCCAACCATCGACGGCGGTTCGGAATTGGCGGGCGCCTTCTTCCTTGGGCCTCCTTTGCCGCTGGGGGGCTCGGTCTATGCCCTGGCCGAAGTCAAAGGCGAGATTCGCCTGGTGGTTTTGGAAGCGGCGACCGGCAAGCTCGTATGGTCGCAGCAGTTGGCCGTGCTTGAGGCCAATATCATGCAAGATCCCTCCCGTCGCTCGTCGGGCGTTTCGCCTTCGTACTCCGACGGCGTGCTGGTCTGCCCAACTTCGGCCGGCGCCACCGTGGCGCTCGACCTCACCACCCGTTCGCTTCTCTGGGGATATCAATTCACCCGTAACGAAGCCATGCCCGGCATGACGGGTATGAATGGCCGCGTCATCATCAACGGACAGATCGTGATGAACGCCGCCCAGGGCGCCAGTCGCTGGAGCGATTCCAGCGTGACGATCGCCGATGGGTACGTCCTATTGACGCCCCCCGAGTCGAACCAGTTGCATTGCCTGAGCCTGCTCGACGGCAAGTTATTGTGGCAGAGATCGCGCGAAGATGGTCTCTATGTGGGCTGCGTCAGCGGCGATAAGGCGCTGGTCGTGGGACGCAACAGCGTTCGCGCGCTGAAGCTGGCCGATGGTTCGTCCGCCTGGACTGACGCGTCGCTCGCCTTGCCGGCCGGCAGCGCGCCGAGTGGCCGCGGATTTTACAACGGCAAACGCTACCTGCTCCCGCTCACCTCGGCCGAGGTTGCCGCGATCGACGTGGAGAATGGCCGCGTCGTGGGACGATCGAAGTCTCGCACCGGCACGATTCCCGGCAACCTAATTTGCTATCGAGGCGCCGTGATCTCGCAAGGGGTCGACGTGATCGAGCGCTTCGATCAGCGCGACGACCTGTGGAAGCAGATCTCCGAGACGCTGTCCGCCACTCCCGATGACGCCGAAGCGCTGGCCCGCCGCGGCGAGCTGCTGCTGGACGAAGGGAACTTCGCCGAGGCGGTGCAGAGCTTGCGGCGCTCGTTCGAATTGCAGCCCAAGCCCCACACGCGTGAGCTGCTAGTCGACGCGATGCTCGAAGGGCTGCGGATTGATTTTGTCGCCAACCGCGGCTGGGTCGCCGACGTTGAAAAGCTGGTCGATCAGCCACAGCAGCGCGGCGCGTTTTTGAGATTGCTGGCCGCCGGCCTGCAAGCCGCGGGCGAAGAGTTCGCCGCGTTCGAGGCCTACATGCAATTGGTCGACGCCGAGACGCAGCGCTCCGAGCTGGAGCGCGTCGACCACGTCCTCTCGGTCCGCAAAGATCGCTGGGTGCAGGCTCGTTTGCGAGGGTTGATCGAGGCCGCCAGCCCAGAAGAACGGGCGAAAATGGAAACGGCCGTCGCGGCCCGCCTGGCGACCGCGAATGACGCCGCCGGCGTGGCGCCGCTGCGTCATTTCCTCGATTTCTTCAGCACCTTGCCGGTTGCCGAGAGCGCTCGCGACCGTCTGGCGCAACGATTGATCGAACAGCGTTCGTTGCTCGAAGCCGAACAATTGCTGCAATACGCGGAGCGATCGAGTGACGCCAAACGAGCCGTAGCAGCCACGGCTCGCGTGGCGGCGCTGGTTGACTCGGCCGGCCGCTATGACGACGCCACGCTCTATTACAAGCGGCTCACCGAACGATTCGGGGAGGCCGAGGGTCTCGGGCGGCAGCTCGTGGGCGCGCTCCCGGAAAAGTCGGAAGTTGTCAAGCTTCTGAATGCCCCTCCCGCCTGGCCAATTGGCGAGGTGAAGCGTGACGAGGCCAAGGGGCAACCCGGCGTCCGCAATCCCAACTTCCCGATCCCGCTGGTTGGGCCGCTGGGGGTCTTCTACGAACACATGGGGATCGAGCTCGATCAACAGTCGCAGGCCATCGTTGGCAAGGACTCCTTCGGCCGCGAACGTTGGCGAGTTCCGCTACGCGACCCCGCGCAGAACAATCTGATCGTGTTCCCCATGTTGCCGCAGACGAGCCAAGCGCGCGTCAACGGGCACTTGCTGCTGGTTTCGATGGGCTATCAGATTCTGGCCATCGACACGCTCGGCGGACCTGGCGGCGAAGGGGCGCGCGTCTTGTGGCGGCAAGACCTTGTCGAGAATGCGGCCGGCGCCAATCTGAACTTTGGCGGCAATCAGTACGTGCAGGTCCCCTGGGCCGTGCCTCGCATGATTCCGATGGATCAGTTGGGGCGACCGCTAGGGAGCATGGGTCCGCTGACGTCGAACATGGCCTGCTTCCAACGACTGCGGAATGTGGTTGTCCTCCACCCGATCTCGGGCGAGACCCTGTGGACGCGCGGCAACGTCGAGCCGGGGAGCGACCTGTTCGGCGACGACGAGATGTTGTTCATCGTCGCCCCCAATACCGACGACGCGCTCGTCGTCCGAGCCCTCGATGGTTATGAACTGGGACGCCGCAAGACGCCTCCCAGCAATCAGCGCGTGACCACGATCGGTCGCCGCGCGGTGAGCTGGGGAGTCGAGGACGGCAAGTCCGTGCTCAAGATGACCGACATTTGGGATCAGAAGGAAATCTGGAAGTGGCAGTTCGATCCGGCAGCCAAGCCGTGGCTCGTGGCCGACGAGAGCGTGGGAGTCTTCTCGCCCGACGGTCGTTTCCTGCTGATCGGTCTGGCCGACGGCAAGGCGATGGTCGACGAGCTAGTCACGCCCGAGCCGCAATTGAACGAGGTTTTCGTGATGCGCGGCTCGGATCAGTACATCCTGATCGCCAATCATCCCCCGCAGATGCGCAACGGCGTCAACCTGCAACCGGTCCCCGGACAAATCGGCAATCCGTTGGTCGCGGGCAACGTCCATTTGTTCGACCGCAAGACGGGCAAGAAAATCGCCAGCACTCCGATCGACAAGCAAGGGCTGTTGCTCAGTCAGCCGTCGGGACTGCCGGTGCTGACGTTCGCGACTCAGATTTACAATCAGCAACGGACGCCGCAAATTCCCCAGGTGCAGACCGAGGTTAAGTTCCTCGACAAGCGAACCGGGCGGATTGTCTACGAAGAAAAACTATCGAACCAGATCCTGGCCGTTGACCTGATCGGCGATCCGGAACGGAATCAGGTCGTGCTGAAGACGCCCGGTTCAGGCATTCGGCTGACCTTCACCGGCAAGCCCGTCAGCGATGGCAAGGCCGAAGAAAACAAGTCCGAAGCGTCGAAGGGGGGTGAGGCCGGCGCCAAGACCGAGACGGGACCCGAGTCGGACGCCTCGCGCGCCGGCAAGGCGGTCGCGCGCGGATTGGCGAAGTGGTTCGAAACCGTGCCTAGCGCCGTGCCCGCTCGAACAGTTCCGGTCACTCCGCGCATGGTCGAGCCAAAACGCGTCGCGCCGGCCGAAGGTCCCGCGGCCGCGCCAGTTCCGGCGCCAGCGCCGGCGGCAGATCCACCACCACCCGCTCCGGCCCCAGACAAAAAATAATAGCTGTGCCACAGTGCATTAGAAGCAGTGCATTAGAAGCAGTGCGTAGCAAAAATCGAGCCAGCAACTGAAATCATCAATAGGGCAGGCGAGTTTTGAGCGTGAAAGTTCGACGATCGAAATTGCTCGATCGTAGTTTGCGAAGAGTGTTTCGCGGGTAACTGAGTTATGTCGGCGACCGACGTCGAGGGAAGAGCCAGAGGGTTTTTCCAACGGCGCGCTTCGGGAGAGCGATTCGGCCGCCGCCGAGGAGGATTTGCGGAATGTCCGGTATCTCTGTGCGCGGTAAGAAGTATTTGCAGGTCGCTTTGGCCCTGGCCATCGCCTGTTCGACGCCGTTTCAGTCTCTGGCCCCGGCGCGCGACGATTCGCGCGGTCGCAGCCTGTCGCATCGCGATCCGAAGGTCCGCGCCGTGATCCAGCGCGGGTTGGATTGGATCGCCGGTTCGCAGTCGCGCCTCGGGCACTGGGCCGCCAACGACGGGCAATATCCGGCCGCGATGACCGCGCTGGCCGGCATGGCGTTGTTGGCCGAGGGGTCGACCACCACGCAGGGCAAGTACGCCTCGAACGTTCGCCGCGCCGTCGATTATCTCGTTAGCCGTGCCCGCCCGAACGGGCTGATCGGCGACAGCCGCGATCAACGCTACACCTACGGCCACGGCTACTCGATGATGTTCCTCTCGCAGGTGTTAGGGGAGGAAGAAGACCTCGACCGCCGCGAGACGTTGATCCAAATCCTCACCAAGGCGGTGCAATTCACCGGCGAGGCCCAAACCACGGCCGGCGGCTGGGGCTATGTCAGCGGCAAAGACGGCCACGACTTCGACGAAGGTTCGACCACCATCACCCAGGTGCAAGGGCTGCGCGGTTGCCGCAACGCCGGTATCGCCGTTCCAAAAGAGATTATCGACAAGGCCATCAAATACATCCGCGGCTGCACCCTCCCGGACGGGGGCGTACAGTACAGTTCCAAGGGCGGCGGCGGACGCCCGGCGATCACCGCCGCGGCCGTGGCGTGTCTGTTCAACGCGGGGGATTACGACAGCGAGTACGTCCCCAAGCTGCTGGACTACGCCGGCCGCAATTTATCAAATATTTCGAACGAAGGTTTTGGACACTGGCACTACGCCCATTACTACTTCGCGCAAGTCAAATACCGCGAAGGGGGCAAACAGTGGCAGGAGTACCGCGACAAGGTCTACACCCGCCTGGTGGCCGAGGCCAGCCCCAACGGAGCGTGGACTCAAGGCTACATCGGCACGATTTACACCACCGCCATCAACCTGACCATCCTGCAGTTAGAAGACGCGATGCTGCCGATTTATCAGCGCTAGCGAGCTGGACCTCGCCAACAGAACGGATCAGCACGCCTCACCCGCCTC
>DASXPZ010000680.1:0-3928 GCA_036493275.1 Pirellulales bacterium | reverse complement strand
CCGGTAATCGCCCGTCGAAGCCCGACAGCCGGCCGGGCGGCGGTACGGCGCAGCGGCCTTCGCAGCAACCATCGCGTCCCGGCACTGCTGATCGTCCGGGGGGAGCCGATCGTCCCGGCTCGGGCACCGCAGGGCGTCCGTCGCAACTCCCTAGCAAACCCGGCACTGGCAAACCCGGCACTGGCGCGGGCGTCGCGAATCGACCGGGCGGCAAACCCTCGCAACTCCCGAGCAAGGGCGACGTGGGCAATTTCCTTGGCATCGCTGGCGGAGCAGCAGCGGGCGGTGCGCTCGGCGGCGCGCTGGCCAATCGGCCCTCGCAGTTGCCGGCGGATCGTCCGGGCCTGGGGGAGCGCCCCGGTGCAGGGGAGCGCCCGGCGCGTCCGGAACAGCGACCAGATTGGAGCGAGCGTTCGCAGAACCGCAACGAGCAGTGGGAGCAGCGCGTGGACAACCGGAACGACGCGTGGAACCAACGTTCGGACAATCGCCAGCAGGCGCGCAACGATTTCCAGCAAAACCGCGACGAGCGCTGGAACAACCTCGAGAGCGCCCGCGACGACCGGCAGAACTGGCGCAACGAGAATCGCGAGGATTGGCAGAAACATCGCGAGGACTTGTGGGAGTATCGTGGCGACCGGGCCGAAGAAATCCGGGATAATGCGCGCGACTTCTACGACGATGTCTTCGACGACCGCTGGTGGGGCGCGTGCGGATGGGGCGTCGGATGGGCCGGGAATTACCCGGTGAACCCATGGTGGTGGTGGCGTCCAGTGGCCTGGGGTGCGACCGCGGCGTTTGTGGACATCGTCACCCCCGACCCTGTCTACATTGATTACGGCATGAACGTCATCTACGAGGGCGACACCGTGTATGTGGACAACCAGCCCGTGCCCGCGGCGCAGTACACGCAGCCGATGATCGATCTGGCCGTCAACGTCGAGCAACCGCCGCCACCTCTGCCGCCTCCCGCTCCGGCTCCCGGAGGAAAGGCCACGGCGGCTCCCGCCGAGGAATGGCTCCCCTTGGGCGTATTCGCTCTGGCTCAGGAGGAAAAAGGAGATCCCGTGCTGTTCTTGCAGCTCTCTGTGAACCGCGCCGGCGTCATCAGTGGCGCCTACAATAGCACGCTCACTGACGACCAGCGTCCCATCGCGGGACAAATCGATAAAACGAGCCAGCGTGTGGCCTGGCGCATCGGCGACAACACCGAAACGATTTTCATCACCACCCTGGCGAATCTCACCAAGGACGTCGCGCCGGTGGCCATCCATTTCGGCAAGACGCGCACGCAAACGTGGCTGCTCGTGCGCATGCCCGAGCCGGCCGAACAAGGCCAGCCGGCCACGATTCCGCCGATTGATCACAAGCCGCCGCCATTGGCGAAAGCTCCGCCCAAATCGGGCAAATGAATGGGCTTAAGCTTCACGCGCCTCTCCTCTCAAACAACCCTCGATCAAATCCCATGATAACCAACCCTACCTATTTCCTGCGCATCGCGCTCGGCGTGCTGCTCGCCGCTGGTTCGCTGCTCGGTTTCAGTTCCTGTTCGGCGGACGACACCGCCCATCGTCAGCAGGGCATCACCGATACCCATCAAGACATGGTTGATCGGCGTGAAGCCCGGCAACAGGCGCGCGACCAGCGCTTTCAATCCAGTCGCGACAGTTGGATGAACTAAGGACAAGGCCATGAGCACGAAAGCCACCCCAGGCGCCGACCTGTCCAGCCACGGTCTGACTGTCGCCGAAGTTCATCGCAACCTCTCGCCGAGCGCTCTCTACGAACACGCCATCCGATATGAGAAAGATGCCAGCATTGCCGAGAATGGCGCGCTGGTGGCCTACTCGGGTGCGAAGACAGGCCGCTCGCCCAAGGATAAACGCGTGGTCGAGCATCCCGACTCAAAAAACGACATCTGGTGGGGGCCGGTGAACGTCCCATTTGACCAGCAAACCTTTCAAATCAACCGCCAGCGCGCGCTGGATTATCTCAACACACGTGATCGGCTGTACTGCTTCGACGGTTTCGCCGGTTGGGATCCGCGTTATCGCATCAAGGTGCGCGTCATCTGCTCGCGCCCGTACCACGCGCTCTTCATGCATACGATGCTCATTCGACCCAAAAAGGAGGAACTTGCGGCCTTTGGCGACCCGGATTTCGTGATCATCAACGGCGGCGCCTTTCCCGCGAACCGCCTCACCACTGGCATGGGCTCGACCACGAGCATCGACCTCAGCCTTGAGGATCGGCAACTCATCATCCTCGGCACCGAATACGCCGGCGAAATGAAGAAGGGCGTCTTCACCGTCGCCAACTACTTCGGCCCGAAGCGTGGTATTCTCTCGATGCACTGCTCGGCGACCGCGGACAAAAAGACTGGCGTGTCGTCACTGCTTTTCGGCCTCAGCGGCACGGGCAAGACGACCCTTTCCGCCGACCCCAAGCGCCACCTCATCGGCGACGACGAGCATTGCTGGAGCGACGACGGCATCTTCAATATTGAAGGCGGTTGCTATGCCAAGGCCATTAACTTGACACCGGAAAGCGAGCCCGATATCTTTCAGGCGCTGCGCTTCGGCGCCGTGCTGGAGAACGTGGTCCTCGATGGCGATCACGGCGTGGATTACACCGATGTGAGCATCACGCAGAATACGCGCGGCGCATATCCCATCGAATTCATCGCCAACGCCCGGGTGCCCTGCACCGCGGGACATCCCACGGACGTCATCTTTCTCACCTGCGATGCCTTTGGCGTGCTGCCGCCCGTCGCCGCGCTTTCCCCGGCGCATGCCATGTATCATTTCATCAGCGGCTACACCGCCAAGGTTGCCGGAACAGAAATGGGCGTGACCGAGCCGCAAGCCACCTTCTCGCCCTGCTTTGGGGGACCGTTTCTCGTCTGGCATCCCAGCAAATATGCCGAGCTGCTCGCCGAGAAAATGCGCCAGCACAAAGCCCGCGTCTGGCTGGTCAATACCGGCTGGGGTGGCGGCGGTTACGGCGTCGGCAAACGCATCAGCCTCAAGAATACCCGCGCCATCATCGACGCCATTCATAGCGGCGCGCTGGCGCAGGCCAAGACGGAGCGCGTTCCCGTATTCGGTTTCCAGACGGTGACTGGAGTGCCCGGCGTGCAGTCGGAAATTCTACACCCGCGCGCAAGTTGGGCCGACAAGGCCGCCTACGATGCTACCGCGCGAAAACTGGCAGACCTTTTCAACAAAAACTTCGAAGCCTACGCCGCCGTCGCGAGCGCCGAGGTGAAAGCCGCCGCGCCCAAGGTTTAATCCACGTCGGCTTTTTCCTCTCCGACAGACACCTTTCCCAAAATGTCAATCCGCAAGCGCTGAGCCCTTTTTCGTCTGACCTTTTTCACTTTTTCAGCCTTTTTTGAGCGCCGGCGGCGGAGTCCGACTCGGCTGTCGTGCTGAGGGATAAAGTCGGCTTGTGGCTTCCTCGGATCTATAGTAGGCGCCGACTCTAAATCGCCACAATATCATGCGTTGCCGCCGTACTCCCCTACAAGGGATTGTGCCTTACGCGTATTTTTGATTTTCTCCCTCGCTATTTTTGGGGAGTTATTGAACACTTGTTCACCCGTTATTCACAGACGCCGCCCACACTTCGCGTCGAGGAATTTCTTGTTTATCACCGCCCCGAGAGATGCCTTTATCGAAGCCGTCACACGCTAAGAGGACGCTAGAACAGCGTCTTGGCGCTTATGGCTGCACGGCATTCATTCGGCTCGACGAGAAACTATCCAAGCCGGAACAAATCGATTACCTCGATCTGCTGCCGAAGCAGAGCAATCATACTCCGCCTCTTACGGCTGTTGCCGAACATCAGGGAACAGCGCTGCTCTTCGTCATCGATGCCGACAGCCATGTGAAGGATGACGCTGAGTCCATTGCCGGCGTCCGGCGAC
>DASXPZ010000679.1:0-2239 GCA_036493275.1 Pirellulales bacterium | reverse complement strand
TTGCTGTTGCTCAACGACGTGGTATCGATGCGGAGCTTGCCGTCATTGTCCAGTTGGCCGTAGGTCGTGCCGTAGTACGAAGGCGGCGTGGTGGTATAGCCGTAGACGCGGCGGGCGGCGTCCATCTCGATATCGGAAATGATCGACCGGGAGGTGACCGTCGCGTTCATCAGGGCATCGGCCCCGTGGTAGGTCACGCCCAGCCGCACAGCGGATGTGCCGGCCGGCGCGAAGTGACTCGGCCCGGCGGCGTTGGCGGGTGTGCCCTGCCCGCCGCCGCCGCTGTTATATTCGGTCCAAAGCGAGCCGTTCCCGTTGTCGTACAGCCACAGCGTGCTGGGCGGCTCCGACGCGGGCGTATTCACGGTATCCGGGTATTCCGTGTCGATCGACTGGGCCTCGGTCTGTGAATTCGACGCCAGCCCCATCGCATGGCCCAATTCGTGAAGCGTGATCGAAAACAGGTCGGGCCCGCCAAGATCGGCCGTCTTCTCCCGGACGAACGCGTCATCAAACTTTCCCTGGAATTCGCTGGATTCGTATGGCGTGGGATCAAGGAAGTAGCCCGCCGCATTGTTTCCGCCCTGCGGAGCGCCGAACAGCCAGCCGATGCCCATGCTTCCCTTCGACGGCTTGCCGTTGCGCTCGGCGTAAAACCCGGCGGAAGCGCCAAGGGTGCTCCCAGCCGGGAACGGAAGCTCGTTCATCTGGATCTTCATTTGGTAGACGTTGTCCCCGCCGTCCCCGTAGTTAAAGCTATTGATCGAGCGCGACCAGAAATCGATGGCGGCCTGCACGACGTTTCTGGCCTGCCCAGCGAGCGTCCCGAACGCAAGATCGAAGCGGTCGTTGTCATCGCCGGTCGAAACCCCTTTGTTGACCCAGCTGATTGAGAGCAACATTCGCGATTCCAGCGCCTCAGCCACTGCCGCCGCCCGCCGTCGTCGCGGCGCGCGCACGCGATCGATCGCCCCGAAAATTCGCCGCTTGGACTCATTTCGCTGTTTCATGCCGTTCCCTCGAAGAATCCGGAGCCGGAATCTGGCTGGAAGTCGACTCGGTCCGGGTGGTTGAGCCAGAGAAGCATGGCCCACGAGCGTCACTCAGTCGGCTGCGGGCGGCTTCGTATAGAGATGGAATTGCGGTTACACGAGCGGTCGGACAGAACTCAAAGAGTTTTCCCGAATGGACCTGACGGCGGCGAGAAATCGCGGCGGAAATGAACGGGGTCGTACATTAAGGCCTTCGCGATATGGATTTTGATGCGATCGGACGCGTGAACCAGCGGTGGTAGACCCGTGGCTTTTGTGGTGCAAAGCCCCTCACTGCGGGTAGTAGTTGGAGATAGTGGCTGGCGCGGCTTACACCAGGTTGCGGCGGCGTCGCCGCGACAAATTCGCCATTCTATTTGCTTCGATGAGATTGCGGCACCGGCCGCGGGACAGTCTGCTATCGCATTAAACAATCGAGTCGCTTGCGTCGCTCGTCAGCGCATCATCGTTATCAGGATCGTGATCGTTGGAAACCGGATCGATGTCGAGCACATCCGCACCTGCGCCGCCGGAAAGCGTGTCGGGGTGGCCGTCGGACAGTACGGTGCCGGGGGAGTCGGCGTAGAGTTTGTCGTTGCCGGCAGCGCCGTAAAGTTCGTCGGCACCATTGCCGCCGAGAAGCAGATCATTGCCTCCCTGGCCGTAGAGATGATCATCACTCATGCCGCCGCCGAGGGTATCGTTTCCCGCGCCGCCAATGAGCGTGTCCGGGCCTGCCGAGCCGGTCACCTCATCGTTGCCATCGCCAGACAGGATGTACGCGCCGGGGAGGCTGGTGGAAAGGAAGACGATGTCGTTTCCTTTGCCGGTGTGTACGAGATATCCGCGCACTTGTGCGCCTTTGAATGTCTGCGTGCTGTCATTGATTTTGACGGTGATGACGCCGCTCTTGCGGCGGATGTCGAGTCGATCGGCTTTTCCCGTGCCGGCGATGTCGAGCGTTCCATCGGGCAGAAGCGTCGCCGTCCCCCCTGCCACGCCGAAGCCTTCGGTCACGCCAAAGACCTTGTACAGCGCGACTTCGCCGGCGCCGGATTCGTTGTGCGTGTTGCCGAGCAGGATTGCCCGCCCGGCGTTGTCGGTGGTCATTGCGGTTGCGACGAATGGAATCGTGGTCGATGCGAATGGGCCGAACGTGCCCCAGTTCGGGTCGAATTGAAGCGTGTTCGTGGTGTGCCACACCTGGG
>DASXPZ010000678.1:0-5003 GCA_036493275.1 Pirellulales bacterium | reverse complement strand
GAGCGCATGCCTCACGCGGCGCCGCTCGTCCAGCCCGACGAAGAACAGGTCGGCTCGCCGCTGATGGTTCGCGAAGAATCGTTGCCGAAGAGCCGCCGATTAAGGAGCGTCGACACGCCTCACCCGCGAATTCACCTCTATTCCAATGGCCACTACTCGGTGATGCTGACCGCGGCCGGCGGCGGCTCCAGCACGTGTGACGGAATTGACGCCACGCGCTGGAAAGAAGACGCCACCTGCGACGCTTGGGGACAGTTCTGCTATATCCAGGACCTGTCCGCGGGCATGCTTTGGTCGACGGGGCATCAGCCCATCTGTCGCCGCGGTGAGAACTACGAAGTGACGTTCTCGACCGACAAGGCCGAGCTGCGACGCAGAGACGGCCAGATCGAGACGTTGCTCGAAGTGACGGTCTCGCCCGAAAGCCCGGTCGAAGTTCGCCGCATCACGCTGACAAATCACGATAATTCGCCGCATGAGATCCAATTGACCAGCTATGCGGAGATCGCGCTCGCGCCGCGCGCGGCCGACGCGGCGCACCCGGCTTTTTCCAAGCTGTTCATTGAGACGGAGTATGTGCCGAGCGAGCACGCGATCCTGTGTCGCCGCCGGCCCCGCTCCGCCAGCGATAAACCGATCTTTGCCATGCACGTCGTGGCGGTCGACGGTCCCACGACGGCCGAAGTCGAGCATGAAACCGATCGCAAGCGGTTCCTCGGCCGCGGTCGGAGCACTGCTCATCCCTGGGCGATCGATCCCGGTAATCAGCTCACCGGAACGACCGGACCTGTTCTTGATCCAATCGTCAGCCTGCGCGAGCGCGTGCTGATCGCGCCCGGCGCATCGATCAGCGTGGCGTTCTCAACCGCCGTCGTGACGACGCGAGAAGAAGCGTTGAGTCTGGCGGACCAATATCATGACTTTCACGCCGTGACCCGCGCGTTCGAATTAGCCTGGGCCCAGAGCCAGGTGCAACTGCGCCAGCTGACGATCACCGACGACGACGTCCACCTCTTCCAGCGTCTCGCCGCGCATGTGGTCTTTGCCGGCAATACGCTCTCGGCCAGCCCGGAGGTCTTGAAAGCCAACCGCATTGGGCAGTCGGGCTTGTGGCGATTCGGGATATCGGGCGACAAGCCGATCGTGCTCGCGCATATCGGCCCGACCGACGATCTTTCGCTAGTGCGACAATTGCTCCTTGCCCACGGCTACTGGCGATTGCTTGGTTTTTCAGTCGATCTGGTCATTCTCAACGAACATCCTGGCGGTTACTTCGAAGACGTGCAGCACGAATTGCAAGAACTAGTCCGCGGCAGCGAATCTCACGACCTGCTCGACAAGCCGGGAGGCATTTTCCTGCGCAAGGGCTCCGAGCTTTCGCCCGAGGACACGCTGCTGCTGCAAGCCGCGGCGAGGGTGGTGCTGGCTAGCAATCGCGGCACGCTTGAAAGACAGGTTGATCGGCAGCCGCCGTCGCCGCTCCTGCCGCGTCCATTGATTCCGACCGCACTGGCAACGTCCAAGACCCGATTGCCGACGGCCCAGCAGGCGCAGAATGAACTGGAGTTTGCCAACGGATATGGCGGGTTCTCCGCAGATGGACGGGAATATGTCATCGCTCGTTCTTCGGCTCTGCCAGAAAAATCGCAGATCGATAGATCGCACAATAAGGGTACGACGAGCAGCGCAAGCCGAGGCGCCCAAGACTCCGCCGCCTTGACGCCGGCGCCCTGGGTAAACGTGATCGCGAATCCGCGCTTCGGCACGATCGTAACCGAATCAGGAGGAGGTTACACCTGGAATGAAAACAGCCAATTGAATCGCCTCACCACCTGGAGCAACGATCCGGTCAGCGATCCGCCGAGCGAGATCGTTTACCTTCGCGACGACACCACGGGCGAATTCTGGACGACCACCCCGGCGCCGCTGGGAGATCCTTCCGCAACTGTCCATCACGGCCAGGGTTACACACGGTTCGAGAGCAATAGCCATGGGTTGGAGCAGGAGCTGTTGATTTTCGTGCCGCAAGAGGACCCGTTGAAGATCGTGCGGCTGACACTGCGCAATCGCGGCGCCGTGGCGCGCAGCATTTCGGCAATCTCCTACACCGAGTGGGTTTTGGGGACATTACGCGAACGGGCTCGTTTGCACGTCATGACGGAAATCGATCCGGAAAGCGAGGCGATTTTTGCCACCAACGCCTTCCGCGATGAATTCTCGCGCGGCCTGGCCTTCGCCGACGTCGATCTCCGCCCTCGCACGGTTACAGGGGATCGGATGGAATTCATCGGGCGAAATGGCTCGTTGGAACATCCGGCCGCTTTGCGAAGGATGGCGCTTTCGGATCGGGCCGGGGCGGGCTTAGATCCTTGCGCGGCCCTGATGGTCTCGATCGAGCTCGCGCCGGGAGAAGAGAAGTCGGTCGCGTTCCTTCTGGGCGAAGCGGAAGATCGGGTTCAGGCCCGCCGGCTGCTGAGCAAATTTCGCGATCCGGCCGAAGTGACGCGAAGTTTCGACGCGGTCCGCCATCGCTGGCGCGAGCTGCTTTCGGTGATTGAGGTCAAGACGCCCGACCGGGCTTTCGACTTGATGATGAATCAGTGGTTGCTGTATCAAGTCCTTTCTTGCCGACTATGGGGAAGGTCGGGTTTTTATCAATCGGGCGGCGCGTTTGGATTCCGCGATCAACTGCAAGACTGCATGGCGCTCGTCTACGCGGCGCCCGCCGAGACCCGCTCGCACTTGCTGCGCGCCGCCAGCCGGCAGTTTTTGGCGGGCGACGTGCAGCATTGGTGGCATCCTCCCTCGGGCCGCGGCGTCCGCACGCGCTGCTCCGACGATTTTCTCTGGCTGCCGTTTGCCGCCCTGCAATACGCGGCAAGGACAGGCGACGCCACGATCTGGGACGAACAGGTTCCTTACCTGAACGCCCCGGAATTGACTGTCGGACAAGATGAGGATTACAGCCAGCCATCGGTCTCGACTGAAACCGGCGCAATCTACGAACATTGCGCGCGGGCGATTGAACGCGGGTTCCAGTTCGGCGGGCATGGCCTGCCGCTGATGGGCTCGGGCGATTGGAACGACGGGATGAATCGCGTCGGCGCGGAAGGAAAAGGGGAAAGCGTCTGGAACGCCTGGTTCCAAATCACCATTTTGCGTTCTTTTGCCGAGTTGGCGCGATCGCGAGGAGACGACCCGCGAGTGACTCACTGCCTTGACATTGTCCAAAAACTGAAGCAGGCGATCGACGCGCACGCCTGGGACGGCGCCTGGTATTTGCGCGCGTTCTTCGATGATGGCACGCCGCTGGGCTCGACCAGTTCGCAAGCCTGTCAGATCGATTCGATCGCCCAATCGTGGGCCGTGATTTCCGGCGCGGGAGACAAGGAGCGAACGGGACAAGCAATGGACAAAGTCCAAGAGATCCTCGTCCGCCAGGAAGACCGAATGATCTTGCTCTTCACGCCGCCCTTTAATCACGACTCGCTCGATCCCGGTTACATCAAGGGATATGTGCCGGGCATACGTGAGAATGGCGGCCAGTATACCCACGCCGCCACCTGGGTCGTGCTGGCGACCGCGATGCGAGGACAGGGAGATCGGGCGGTCGAACTATTTGGACACCTCAACCCAATCCATCACGGCGACAGCGCGGCGCACTGCGACGAGTACCAAATCGAGCCGTACGCCATAGCGGGAGACGTCTATGGCGAGCCGCCGCATCGCGGCCGAGGTGGCTGGAGCTGGTACACCGGCGCGGCCGGCTGGCTCTATCGCGTGGGCCTGGAATCGATTCTCGGCTTTCAGTTGCACGGGAACAGGCTGCGGATCGAGCCCTGCGTCGCCAGCCATTGGTCGCAGTTCCAGATCACCTATCGCTATTGCTCCTCGAGCTACGAGATCCGAGTCGTCAATCCGCGCGGCGCGCAAACGGGCGTTCGCTCATGCACGGTCGATGGTCAGCCCCAGCCGGCCGATATCGAATTACAGGACGATGGGCGGACGCACGTCGTCGAGATCGAAATCGGGTAGAAAAGCCGAGTTCGGACCACCGCGCCACACACCGCGTCCTAATTCGATTTCGAGGGAACGGTCATCAAGATCCGTTCGAGCGCTTCCATGCTGGTCGGTTTCACCAGGTGATGATGGAAACCGGCCTCGAAGGCCGTCCGGCGATCGTCGTCCTGGCCGTAACCGGTGACGGCCGCCAACATTACTTCCGGGTTCTCCGTCCTCAGGCGCCGGGCGACCTCGTACCCATTCATCTCGGGCATGGCGATATCGAGAAACGCGACATCCGGTTTGTGCTCATGGGCCGACGCGATGCCTTCGAGCCCGCTGTACGCCTCGAAGACCTCCTGGCCGAGCGCGCGAAGCATCATCGCCAGCGTATGGGCCGAGGCCTTGACGTCGTCGACCACCAGGATGCGATGGGCCGGAATCGATGTGAACTGCGCCATTCCGTGGCATGGCGCCCCGTCGGTTGGTTTTTCTTGCGCGGGCTTCAGCAGCGGCAGCATGATCACGAATTCACTGCCGCGGCCGGGACCTTCGCTGAAAGCCTCGACCGTGCCGTGATGTTCTTCGATCATGCGTTTGACGAGCGTCAAGCCGATGCCTAATCCGCCATGAGATCGTTCGAGCGAGCCATCGACCTGCTGGAACATTTCGAAGATCGCGCTGAGCATGTGGGGCGGAATCCCCTGTCCGTTGTCGCGAATCCTGATCACGGCCGAGGCGAGCTTCCGTTCAGCGCTAACCCAGATCACGCCATTGCGACCGGTGAACTTGGACGCATTGTTGAGCACATTGCCAAAGACCTGGGCCAAGCGTGCGACGTCCCCCTCAATGGTCAGCGGTTCATGCGGCAGGGCGAGCGTCAGGCTTTGTCCCGCCGCTTCCAACAAGGGCCTGGCCAGGTCGACCGCTTCCGTCAGCACGGCGACCAGATCGACGCGCTGCTTGTGCATCTGGATCTTGCCGCGGTTGATCCGCGAGAC
>DASXPZ010000677.1:0-1585 GCA_036493275.1 Pirellulales bacterium | reverse complement strand
AGCCTTACACCGCGAGTGGAGCTGGCGGACAACAGGAGGGAAATTTTCCCTGGGGTTGGGCCGAGTGGAATCCCCGCTACCGCGACAACTTGCGTGAGGAACAAAATCGCCTCGGCTTTACGAGCGTCACGCCTGGCAAGCTGGCGGCCGGTTTTGCCGGGTCGAGCGATCTCTTTCAAGATGACGGACGCAAGCCCTGCGACTCGGTCAATTCCATGGTCGAGCACGACGGCCCGACGCTCCACGATCTTTATACCACCGACAATTCGGATCGTCGCGCCTGGGACCAAGGCGGCGATCAGTCGCTCCAGCGCCAAGCCGCCCGCGACGGTTTCGCCTTTCCGCTCTTATCGATCGGTACCCCGATGTTTTGCGGCGGCGATGAGTTTTTGCGCAGCACCGATGGGAATGACAACCCGTACAACATCGATAACGATTCGAACTACCTCAAATGGAGTTTGATCCAGACCAATAAGCACCATTACACCTTTGCCAAACGGTTGCTGGCCTTCCGCCAGGCCCACCCCGCACTCCGCCCGGCCGAGTTCTTCGACGGCAAGGACCACAACGGCAACGGTCTGAAAGACATCGCCTGGTACCGTGATGATGGCAACGAGGCCGACGGCGCCTACATGGATGCGCAGGATCGACACTTCCTGGCCTACCGGATTGACGGAACCGAGCTGGGCGATTCGGCGCCGTCGATCTTCGTCGGCTACAACGGCTGGCAAGATCCGGTCGACATCACATTGCCGGCCGCAACCGGCGGCCATGCCTGGTTTCGCGTGGCCGACACCGGCGCATGGATGGAGAATAGCGACAATTGCCGCGAGCCGGGCCGCGAAGACCCACTCACCGCGGCCGATTACAAACTGGACCGGCGCTCGGTCCTGTTGCTAATCGAGAAATGAAGCCGCGCTCACGCGCGGGTTGCGGAGAAGCTAACTGTCATCCATCTCCGATTTCTCTCTGGTCTTGCCGCGGCGATACCAAAACCAGAACGCCAGCACCGCCAAGAGCATGATGCACACATAGCCGACGATGCCGACCAAGTTGGCCGATTGCTCGAATCCTCTCTCGATGACCGGCCGCCACAGTCCGTTCGCCGCCCGATTACCCCGCAGCCAATCGAAATAATTCCACGCCGCATGCATTCCGATCGGGATCGCCAAACCACGCGTCGCGATTGATGCCATGCCAAACAGCAGCGATCCCACCGCCGCGCCCCAAATCGCCTGCCCCGCGCTCCAGCCCCCCAGCCAGTGCTCCGCTGCAAATACGATCGCAATTGCGAACTGAGCTGGCCAGACGCCGAACAACTGCTGCAGGCACCGCAGCGGATAACCGTGGAATGCCAGCTCCTCGCGCGCCGCGAGACAAAGGTAGGCCAGCGCGAATAGTACCACGGTTTGTCCCGACGCCGGCACCGGATCTCGTTCCCAACGTACGTGCCCCGCGGTCGCCACCACCAACGTGTGCGCGGCAACGAGCACGAATCCAATCAGCACTCCGACGGCCAGCCGGCCCGGGCTGGCCCAATCGAAAGCAGCGCCGACGTCGGCAAGCCGCATGCCGTCCCAGCGAA
>DASXPZ010000676.1:0-3285 GCA_036493275.1 Pirellulales bacterium | reverse complement strand
GCAAACGCGCATCGATTCGCCCACCGGCGAGCGGCTAGGCCATTTTACCATCTAGAAAGAACCGCATCAGCTTCCAGCCAGGGTCGAAAGAGAGGCTGGAGCGGTCCGCCGTCGGCTCGTCATACGTCATGTTAGCGTCTTGTGAGAAGCCCGTCCCGGCAATGGTGAATGGAACGGCCCCGTGGCTGTGCGTTTTGGTGCGGACGGGGGTCGGATGGTCCGGCAAAACCAGGATCCGGTACTCGCCCTGTTTCTGTAGCGCCGCGTGCAACGGGCCGACAATGTGCCGATCGATCTCTTCGAGCGCGGCGATCTTGGCGTCCGTGCGCCCCTCGTGCGAAGCCTCGTCGGTCGCCTCGACGTGGACGCAAATCACGTCGGTGTTCGGCAGGGCCGCAATCGCGTAGCGCCCCTTCGCCGCGTAGTCCGTGTCGAGATAGCCGGTGGCGCCGGGGACTTCGATCCGCGACCAACCGACCAGCGCCGCCAGTCCGCGCAGCAAGTCGACGGCCGTAATCATGGCGCCGCTCCGACCGTATGTTTTGGCGAATGACTCCAGCGCCGGCGTGCGCCCCTGTCCCCACAGCCAAATGTTGGTGGCCGGCGACTTGCCGGCGCGCTTTCGGGCAATATTTACCGGATGATCTGCAAACAGTGCTACGCTATCGTGCATCAGTTGATTCAGCAAATCGCTCCCCGGTCCGCGCGGAAAGTCGTCGAGCACGCTCTTGTCGGTCAGATCGTGCGGCGGCGTGGCCCGCGTGTCGTTGCTGAAAGGAACTGGCGCCCCCGCTCCTCGATAAACGAGCAGGTTGCGATAGCTCACGCCCGGATAAAAGCGGAGCCGATCGCCGCCGAGCTTCTCCTGCGCGGTGGCCAGTAGCGAGGTCGCTTCATCGGTCGAGATATGGCCGGCCGTGAAGTCGCGCATCGTCTGGTCTTCGACCGTCACCAGGTTGCACCGCACAGCCCAGTCTTCCTTGCCCAGCTCGATCCCTTGCGCGGCCGCTTCGAGCGGGGCGCGGCCGGTGAAATGGGCCAACGGGTCATAGCCCAACAGGCTGAGATTGGCGACGTCCGAACCGGCCGGCAGCGAAGCCGGGACGTGGTTCGCCCGGCCGACGACTCCCGCCGCGGCGATCGCGTCCATGTTCGGCGTCTTCGCAGCCTGAAGGGGAGTTTTGCCGCCGAGCGATGCTTGCGGCTCGTCCGCGCAGCCGTCGGGTATGACAATCGCGTACTTCATGGCTACTCGCGTACTTTCATCCGGATGCTGCCGGGCCGAACGACGCGGAGGCGATCGATCTCTTCCTTCGCGCGGCGCGTGGCGCCTTCGGTGGTTTGATGCGTCATGATTACCAGCGGCACCACGGCCACGCTGGCGTCGACTGCTTCGTGTTGAATGACTGAGGCGATCGAAATGCCGTGCCGGCCTAGCGCGCCGGTGATCTCGGACATCACGCCGGGACTGTCTTCGACCTGGAAGCGCAGATAATAACGACCGGCCAGCCGGTCATGCTCGCGCGGCGCGACTTGCGCCTCGCGCTGCGACCATAGTTCGAGCGTCCGGAACGTGATCGCCGTGCGGCCGACCGCCGTGTCGATCAGATCGGCCACCACGGCCGAGGCCGTTGGCATCTGCCCGGCCCCCAAGCCATGAAAGAAAACCCGCCCGACTGCGTCGCCGGTGACCGCCACGGCGTTATACGCACCGCGCACTTCGGCCAGGGGCGTGCCGCACCTCACCAGCGTGGGCGAGACGTGCAATTCCAGGTCGCCGTTGATCAACTCCGCTACAGCCAGCAGCTTGACGCGATAGCCCAGTTCTTTGGCGTACATCAAGTCGGCCACGTCAAGCGTGTCGATCCCTTCGCGCGCGATTTCGCTCCAGTGGACTCGGGCTCCGAAAGCGAGATGCGCCAAAATCGCCAGCTTTTGCGCGGTGTCGGTCCCATCAACGTCCATCGTCGGGTCGGCTTCGGCATAGCCCAACTTTTGCGCGGCGGCGATGGCTGCCTCGTACGTCATGCCACGCTCTTCCATCTGCGTGAGGACGTAGTTGCTCGTGCCATTGAGGATCGCCGTGAGCGACGTAATCTGGTTGGCTGAAAGACACTGACTGATGTTGGCGATGATCGGAATGCCGCCGGCGACCGAGGCCTCGAAGGCGATCGAGCGCCCCAGCTCGCGGGCCCGATCGAACAGTTCTGGGCCATGTTCTGCCAGCAGGGCCTTGTTGGCGGTCACCACGTCTTTGCCGCTCTCGAGCAGCTTGAGCATGATGGTGCGCGCGGGCTCGAGGCCCCCCATCAAATGGGCGACCGCCACGATTTCCGGATCATTGGTAATCCGGCTTAGATCGTCCGAGAGGATGCCGGCCGGCAGCTTGCAGTCGCGTAGCTTTTTAACGTCGCGAACGACAACCTGCTCCAGCCACAAAGTGCGCCCGGCGTGCCGACCGGTGCGATCGCCGTAGTCCAACAGCAGCTTGGCAACCCCCGACCCGACGGTGCCGAGCCCGACGATGGCGACTTTTGTTTTCTCCATACTCATGGCGGACGCAGGGGCAAGGGCGAAGGGAGCGTGAATTCGCCATCGTAGGTCGTGCGGACAAGGGTCGTCAAGGCGTGGACGTCATCGACAATGGGGGATGGCTGATCGGATTGCGTGCCACTGCTGGCTTGTCCAGCAGTGCATCGAGCCGGTGGAATTCCGACTGTTCGTTAGTGCAAGATTAGGAATTCGGGGAAATCCAAAGAACTTTCCTCCCAGCTCATCGAGATGCGATCTATTTCTGTCACAGAAGGAGCTCCTATTTTAGACCTGGACAACCAGCGTTTTCGCCGGCGCGCACAGGGGCTAATTCCGTTGAAAGACCTCCGAACATAATGGTACGTTGAGAGGTATGATGCCCACTCTACCGCGACGCCGCTGGTACCAGTTTACCGCATGGCTCCTCGTCATTTCGGCGCTGGTGGCGGGCGCCGGATGGCTCTGGTGGGCATCCCATCGCGGCTGGTCCGTTGGGAGGTTAGAAAGGCTCGTCCAAGCAGAGACACCACCGGGATCTGACCGCGCGACAGTAGAAGCGTGCCTGAATCGTCACCACATCAGTTATTCTTGGTTCAATGGCGCGCGTCGCGATATGTGGGGCAGCGAGACGGCTCTCGAACTCGCGGGACTTCAAGGCGTCGAAATTAGCGGGACGCTATATGTCCACATGCGCGGTGAGGAAGCCAATGTTGGCATCCTCGACTCGGGCAGCGTCTCACTTTATTTCTTCTT
>DASXPZ010000675.1:0-8013 GCA_036493275.1 Pirellulales bacterium | reverse complement strand
ATTGCGGCTGAGTCCATCGCGAGACGATCGCGGCGCCAGCGAGCGCTCCGGCCAAACCAAGTCCCAGCAGCCCCGCTCGGTAATAGCCTGAAAGCATGACCGTGACGGCCGTCGCCATCGCGTCAAGCAACAACAGCCAGCTCACTTCGCGAGTCGAAGTTCGCGATTGCAGTCCGCTCAGGCCGGCCCATACCACGGCGAGCAGCGCTGCGAGCGCGACCAGGATCGAGGCCACCTCTGTGCGGGACCACTCGGCCGAACCGTGACCGTTCAGATCGGCCAGGTAGACTGAGTTATGAAGCAGGATTGGCGCTGCGATGATTACCAGGGCAATGCGAAATGTGCACGCCACGCCGCGCGAGGACATCGCCGGCGCCACGGTCTCGACCAGTAGCGTTAGCGGCAGAAGCAGCGTCAGAAACCGCGCGCGATCTTCGAGCGCCGGCCAATGGGGCCACTGATCCGTTGCGCCGCTGGCCGCCAGAACTCCGGCGCCAACGGCCCAACTCCAGCACGCGCGGCGCCGCCAGGGGCGCGGCGCTCGCCAGGCGCCTAGCGCCATCACCGCCGAGGCGACCACCGCTCCGACGAGCGGCGCTTTTACAAGCGGCATGACGTCAAACATTGGCGCCGCCTCTGGTAATGCTCAGACCGCCGTGGCGCAGGGCGTTATTTGCGACGCATCGCACGCGCCGCCGCAATTTTACTTCGACGCTTCGATGCCGATCGAAATCGGAATCTCATCCCCCAGCGCGCTCGGTTCGGTGCTCACGCCGTAGTCGCTGCGTTTGATGGAAAATGTCGACACCACTCCAATCCGCTTCGTCCCCTTGGGGAATTCGACGACCTTGTGTCCCCCTTTGAGCTTGATCGAAACCGGCTTGGTGACTCCGTGCAGCGTCAGGTCGCCGGTGACGTCGAAGCCCTCGTCCGTCGCTTTGACCTTGGTGCTTTGGAACATCATGGTCGGAAATTGCTTCGAGTTGAAATAGTCGGGCGCCCGCAGGTGCTCGTCGCGCTTGACGTTGTTGGTGTCGATGCTGTCGATCGGAATCGTCACCGCGAAGTTGGACTTGGTGGGGTCGGCCGAATCGATCGTTATTTTCCCCGAGAAGTCATTGAATCGCCCGTGAATGTTGCTGATCCCGGCGTGCGAGATCATGAACGAAATCGAAGAATGGACGGGATCAACCGTGTAGGTCTCGCCCGCCTGCGCCACGGCGGCGGAGGTCAAAAGAATCATCGCCAGAGCAATTGGTCGGAAAGCCGTGATGGTCATGTTGAAGCCTCTTACGGAATGGAAGGGAGTCGAACGCGAGAGCATCATAACGCCTAGCCGAAGCGAACTCCACCAAGGCGCTAATCAGCCCAGGAGAACTGCAAAGTCCTGTAGGCGGGGTCTGCGACCCCGGAAGAAGCTCGACAAAGTCCGGCCTCAAAGAGGCCAGCCACAGAAATCAAGATCACAAATCGCGATTTTGCAGTTCTCCTGCTAATCAGCCAGCAAAAACTTCAAGAACGGCTCCGACTGGTACAGTTCTTGTCCCCCGTGCCCCAGGCCCTTCAGCACGACAATTTCCGCCGAGCCCTTGAGTTTCTGATAGCGGCTGGCAAGCTCTGTGGAATTGGCGCTCATCGGCACGAGCTTATCCTCGTCGCCGTGAATGTGCAGAATCTTAACGCCGACCTTTGCCAATGGCGCCAGGTTGTCGATGGGATTGAATTCGGCGGCGCGGCGGTCAAGTTCTTCGAGGGACAACTCATAGCCTAATCCCTTTGCCGGAAAGTTAATCACGTTCGCAAGCGTGGGCCAACTGCGAAAGTCGGTCGCCGGGCAGATGCCCGCGATGCGGTCGACGCAATCCGGGTGGCGAAAAGCCCAACCATACGCAATCAGGCCGCCGTGGCTTTGCCCTATCACCCGAGCCCGTTTGTGCAAACCGTAATCGGCGAGCAGGCGTTCGTAGAATTCCTGGCAGAGTTCCGCCGCGGCGGGGCTGGCGCAAGAAGGTCCGACGTCGACACCGGCCACATGAAAGCCGGCGGCCAGTGCTTTTTCGAGATAGTTGCGGTGCTGCAAGTTGCCAAATCCGTCATTGACGCCGAGCCAATACGGAAACTCCCACAACCAGCGTTTCTGCGCGTCGACCGCGCCGGTTGGCTTGACGACATAGGCCATGCGGCCCCGCGCGCGGAGCACGACCAACTCGCCGCCGCGATAAGTCCCCGTGATCTTGGTCGGAACCATCAGCGCCGCGCGCTCCGCGTCCGATTTCGGAACCGTCGGCTTGGGCTCGTCGGCTGAGGGCTCGCCGAAGGATGCTTTGACTACCAAGGTCAACATCATAGCGCATGACAGCGCGACGGCTGACCGTCGAAGATTATCGGTCATTGCTACTTCGCCTGCGATGAGAGCATGAAAGAAGTCCCGCTCGACGATTCCTTGATTGCGGGAATCTGAAAGCGCCGACGGTCCGCAACGGCGCCATTGTATCAGGCGGACATAGGCTGCAAGGAAAGGCCGAAGGAGGCTACTGCACACCCTTTTCAAAGCCAAGCGGAGCGAATCACGCCTTGCAGCGATGCGACCGAATAAACCACCCCCCGCGATAGCCTGGGGAGCATTCTCTGCGTGCTACCGGCCGAGCCAGTTGGTACAATCTCGGCTATCGTTTATCTGGAGCGGTCGGGGGGCCAGCATCGCGGGCGCCAAGAGAGTCAACCGACTCTCGCAGCCAGGAGGGGAGAGACCATGAGCGAGATTACGATCCTGGGGAGCGCGCGCCGCGCTTGCTCGGGTCCCACTCGCCGCGAATTGGTCAAGGTTGGCGCCCTCTCGTTGTTGGGCGGACTCTTCAACACGCGGTCGCTACTGGCGTTGGAAAGCTCGCGCAATCCCTACCTGCGACCAGGCCGCGCAAAAAGTGTCGTCCTGTTGTATCTGCAAGGGGGAGCGCCGACTCAAGATATGTTCGACATGAAGCCCCACGCCGCAGGCGGCGTCGGCGGCGAATTCAAGCCGATTCCCACTAGCGCCGCGGGCGTCGAGATCTGCGAACTGCTCCCGCAGACGGCGCGCTGGATGCACAAGTCGGCCATTGTTCGCACCGTGTATCACAACGGCGGCTGTCACAAGAATCTGCCGATGTACACCGGCTGGGACGTAAATCTCCCCGATGAGGAATTTCGCGATAGCGATCCTCCCAGCATGGGCTCGGTCTGCGCGTACGTCGATCGGGAGAAACAAAAAGAGCTTCCCACGTACGCCTATCTTCCCTGCCCGCTCGGCTGGGGCGAGGTTCGCAAAAAGGCCGGGCCGCACGGCGGCTTTCTCGGGCGGCGCTACGATGCCTTCTCGACCGAGTGCTCGGCGTATGTCGATCATCCGCCCGACGACATCTGGAAGCCACAAGTCGTGCGCGGCGAGCCGACGCTGCGCGACATGGAACTGCCAGACGGCATGACGCTCGATCGTCTGAAAGATCGCCGGCGGCTCGTGGAGATGTTCGACGAAGAATTCCGCGGGCAGGAAGCGAAGCGCGACCTCGGCAATTTTCCGCGCCAGCAACGCCTGGCGTTTGAGATGCTGACGTCGGCCAAAGTCCGCGAGGCGTTCGACTTGAGCCGCGAGGAGGACCGCGCGCGCGAACGATATGGCCGGACGCTGTTCGGCTCGTCCACGCTGTTAGCCCGGCGGCTAGTGGAGCGCGGCGTGCGCTTTGTGAACGTCAGTTGGGACAATTTCTCCAAGCGATTCGAAGTCAGCAAAGCAGGCTGGGACACGCATCAAAGCAACTTCCCCATGCTGCGCGAAACGCTGCTGCCGAATTTCGATCAGACGTACTCCGCCTTTATCGAAGACCTCGACGCCCGCGGCCTGCTGGACGAAACTCTGGTGGTAACGATGGGCGAAATGGGGCGCACTCCAAAGATCAATTCCAATGGCGGCCGCGATCATTGGACATATTGCTACTCGGTCCTGTTGGCGGGAGGCGGGATCCGGGGAGGCACGATTCACGGCGCCTCGGACGAGCAGGCCGCGTTCATCAAAGACAAGCCCGTGCATATTCGCGATATTTGCGCGACGATTTATCACCTGCTGGGAATCGATCCCGAGATGCCGGTCTACGATCGCGCGAACCGGCCGGTGGCGGTGGCTCACGGCGGGCAACCGATCAAAGAGATTTTGGCGTGAGCGAAAACAAGGGCGTAGAAACATGTCCAATCGTCCGTGCGCCACAGGATATCCTTTGAATTCACATTTCCTTTCACGACGCGAGATCTTGCGATTCGGCGCGCTATCGCTTGGCGGGCTGACGCTGGTGGATCAGTTGCGCGCGCAAGCCTTGGCCGGCGCGCGCGGGACCGCGCGGCATTGCATCTTCGTCTTTCTCAACGGCGGCCCGGCGCAGCTCGATACATTCGATATGAAGCCTGACGCGCCCGACGAAATTCGCGGCCCTTACCGGCCGATCGACACCTCGGCGCCGGGTGTGCGCATCACCGAAAAACTCCCCAAGCTCGCGCGGCTGGCGCAACATTTTGCCATCCTTCGTTCGGCCACGCATCCGCTCAGCGCGCACAATAGCAGCGCCGCGTACGCCCTCAGCGGCCACTCCCCCGGCAGCGACGCCAACATCCGGCCGACTCCCAACGATCATCCGACATATGGCTCGGTAGTGGCGCGGGTTCTTCCCAAACTCCGCGGAATGCCGCCATTCGTGCTGACCCCCACGTTTCTCTTCGACATGGGCTTTCCGACCCCGAGCGCCGGCGGCGGTTGGATGGGGAACCGTTATGATCCCCTGCCGGCCGTGCGAAATCGGATGATGGCTCGCTCGCCAAAGTGGGAAGGCAAGCTGCCGATTCCGGAAGGATTGGCCTTGCCGAACGAGCTGAGCGCCGCGCGGTTGAATGGCCGCGTGCGATTATTGGGCGAGTTGGACGGCGCGTTCGCCGCGGCGCAATCCGAGGCGGAGCGCGCCACGCTCGACGCCTATCAGGCGCAGGCGCTCGACGTGATTCTTTCGCCCGCCACGCGCGCAGCGTTCGACGTCAGCCAGGAGCCGGCCGGAATGCACGATCGCTACGGTCGGTCGGAAATGGGGCAGGTGCTGCTCCTCTCGCGGCGCTTGATCGAGGCGGGCGTGCGCTTCGTGACGGCCAACGCGGTCTCGAACCCCGAGAACACCGGCCTCTCGGCCTTTCAGATTTGGGACACGCATTTCGATCATTTCCGCCTCTACGATCAGAATTTGATGCCGGAACTCGATCAGGCCCTTTCGGCCTTGATCAGCGATCTCGACGAGCGCGGATTGCTCCAAGAGACGTTGGTGATTGTGATGGGCGAGATGGGTCGCACGCCTAAAATCAACGGCGCACGCGACGGCGGCCGAGACCACTGGGGCCACGCCTATTCGGTCCTGTGGGCCGGAGGAGGCGTGCGCGGCGGCCAGGTCGTCGGCGCCACCGATCGCCACGCCGCGTTCGTGAAAGATCAGCCGGCGCGGCCAGACGACATCGCCGCCACGCTTTACGAACTGATGGGCATCCCTCACGATCTGGTTCTGAAGGACGCGACCGACCGGCCCCATCGCATCACCGAAGGAACGCCGATTCGCCCACTGTTCGGGTGATTGGAGCGAACGATGCTGTACGTCGACAATTCCAACGCCAAAAAAACGCCCGAATAGCCCGTTTGCGGAGTTAACTTTCGGTCGAGCGGTCGTGTGAGAGACGTTATGCGTTGCCAAGGTAAAGACAATCGACTTGGCGCAATGGACATGAACCGGCGACGGTTTCTGGCGGCGGGCGGCGCTGGGCTCGCCGGTCTAGGTTGCGTCGACATGCTCGCCGAGCCGGCCTGGGGCGCGCTTGCTGGCGGCGTTGCAAAAAACGCCCGCGCCAAATCGGTCGTCATTTTGTATCTCTACGGCGCGCCGAGCCAGATGGATACGCTCGATCCCAAGCCGCAGGCGCCTGTCGAGCGTCGCGGCGAGTTCAAGGCAATCTCGAGCAGCCTGCCAGGCGTGGCCGTTTCGGAATTGTTGCCTAATATCGCCAAGAACATGCACCGCGTAGCGCTCGTTCGTTCGATGACCCACACGTCGAACAATCACGCCGTTTCGGTCGCCTTGTCCGGCTTGTCGAAGTCGCTTCCCGAGATCGAAGGCAACGGCGCCGACGCGCGCCATCAGCCTTACATCGGATCGGTCCTCGAATACCTCTGGAAGCAGCAAGGCGTCTGCATGCTCGACACCGGCGTTCCGGTGAACATGGTCCTCCCCTGGGCCCTCAACGAGAAAACGGGACGCGGCCGTTGGCAGCACCACGCGGCTTGGCTCGGCCTGCAATACAATCCCGTGATTCCCGTCTTCGCCGGCAAAGGTTCGCTTAAGGTGGGCGCCCCGTCAATCCAAGGATCGACTCCCATCTTGACGCGCTTCGATCCCTGGGACGGCGTCACGCCCGAAAGCACGTTTCAATTCGACGGCGCCGATCTGCCGAAGGGAGTGAGCAAGTCGCGTTTCGCGCGCCGGCAGGAGCTGCTGCAAACGCTCGACTCGGCCGAGCGCGGGCTGGGCTCGTCGGTCAACACGTTCGATCAATGCAAAGACCTGGCATTCGCCATGATCGCCAATCCGCAGGTCGCCCGCGCGCTCGACGTGACGCGCGAGCCGGCGGCGGTCCGCGAAAAGTACGGCTACACCTTGTTCGGCCAGTCCGCGCTCACCGCGCGGCGGTTGATCGAAACAGGCGTGAAGGCGGTCACGGTTTTTTGGGACACCTGGACCGACAATAACGCCTCGTGGGACACGCACCACAATCATCACCCGCGTCTGAAGGAAGGGCTTTGCCCCAAGCTCGACCAGATATTGCCGGCCTTTCTCGACGACATGGACCAGCGCGGCCTGCTGGATGACACGCTGGTGATGGTCATCAGCGAGCATGGCCGCACGCCGACCTTGGGCAATTCACCCGGCGGAGCGCGCGAACATTGGGCCGGCGCCTACTGGGGAATGTTTTTTGGCGCCGGCGTGAAGACCGGCCAAGTGATCGGCTCGACCGATCGCGAGGGAGGCTATCCCACGAGTTGCCCGACCGATCCGAAAGACGTCCTGGCGACGATGTACCACCTGCTCGGGTTTGACCCGCAACTGACGACCGTCCCCGATCGCTTCGGCCGACCGATGCACATTATTCCGCATGGCGACGTCGTCCGAGCGTTATTGGCGTAGCCGACTTCAACCATCGACGGAACGAGGGCCACTATGCTGCGTGTCAGCTTACTCGGCTGGATGTGCCTGGGAGTTTGCGGTAGCGCTTCCTTGGCGTTCGCGCAGCTCCCGGCGGCCGCGGCGCCGCGGGCCTCGTTGGCAATCTCGGCGTTAGGGATCGCCACGGACCTCAAGCCGCTCGAAGGCCCCGCGCCGCTCGAACGGCGTGTCGTTTTGGACGGCGCAGCCAGGTCGCGCCGCGCGGCGTTGAGTGACGTCTGCCGCCAGGCAGGCTTAACGTTCAAGCCGGATACTCAAGCGCTCTCGGCGGCCGGGTTCGATCTCGACGAGTCGATCACGCTTCAGATCCGAGGCGAGCCCCTGGCCAACGCCCTCGGCCGGATCGTCGACTTTCGGAGCCACCCCGGCGTCTTTCGCGAAATTCGCAACGGTGAATTGTTTTTGACCACCATGCAAGCGCATCAGGCGCGAACCTTGGAGCGCCTGCCCGATTGGCTCAAGCCCTTTTACACGCACGGGCTTGTGGTGAACATTGACCCATCGGGCGAGGTAATTTCGCTCTTCACCGGCGAAGTCATGAATGACGAGCTCCTCGCCAGGCTCAAAACATTGTCGAAGCTGCGCGAGCTGGACATCGAAGCGACGAAGTACATCTCTCCCGCCGGTCTGGCTCATCTCGCCAGCTTGCCAGCCTTGGAAAAGCTGATGCTGTACGCAATCAATCGTGACGGGGCCGGCCTGGGAGACGACGCGCTGCGGCATGTCAGCGAGATCA
>DASXPZ010000674.1:0-15637 GCA_036493275.1 Pirellulales bacterium | reverse complement strand
GTCCCAAGATACCCGGCGCCATCGATCCGCCATCGATCGTGAAGCCGCGCCCCATCCACGCGCCGATCATCATCGCCACAGTCGCCGTCAGCACGATCCCGCCGAGCAGTGCGCGGAACACGTCGACCTTCGACCTGGCTGGCTTCGCGGGCATGCGCGGTAATCCTTTCAACCGCTAATGGAACTGAGCTCGCTCCTCGGCAAGATGCACTCGATTGTATACGAGACGCCAAAGACGCGTCGCGATCAATGCGCGGCGTAGGCGGCGCCGCTAACCGATTGCGATGGACGCCGCTGACGCGCTTGCCAGTAGGCTATACGGCTATTTGCCGAGAACGGCGCGTAATGTCTCAGTCGTTTCGGGGCGGCTCAATTCGGCTTTTCCGAAACCCGCGATGGCGCCGGCGGCGATCGCTTGCTGCTGGAACTCCGAGAAATTGCTGACTAGCATCACCGGAATCGTCGCTAGTTCCGCGTCTTCCTTGATGGCGCGGAGGATCTCCATGCCGTCGGAGTAGTCGAAATCGAGCTTGCGATTGATCAGCACCAGCGCAAACTTCTGGCTTCGAAGATGATCGAGCGTATCGATCATGCCGTCGGTCTTCACTACTTCGGCCCCCAGGCTGCGCAGCAGCCGCGAGATGGCGGCGTGGTCCGGCGCGCATTGGCCAACGTCGAGCACCCGCTTCGTCATGGCCGGTTACTCGTCTTTGCTCGGCTCGATGGCGAACAAGTGGGTCTTGTTGGCGATGTAGAGCACGTTGTTGGCGATCACCGGCGTGCTGTAGACCGAGTTCCCCATGTTGTTTTCGGACAGCAGTTCTTTTTCGGGGCCGAGCTTGAAGACGTTGACCTTGCCTTCTTCGTCGCCGACATAGACCTTGCCGTCGACGATCAGGGCCGATCCCCAGGTGGCCGCGAACAAATCGTGCGTCCAGTGAGGCTTGCCCGTCTTAGCGTCAAGGCAGTGGAACAATCCGCTGAAATCGGGAATGTACAACAGTCCGTCCTTGATCGTCACAGTGCCGCACGTGCGGTGCATCGTCTCTTCGAAGTCGATCTTGCCGTCGCCGTTCTGATCGTACTCGCTGTAATGCCACTTCATCGCCGAGTTCGGGTTTTCGCGGGCGATTTCATTCTTCTTCGGGTCGACCGCCTGCATCCGCTTGTGCGGAATCAGCTTCGGCTTGTCGGGATCGGAAATGTCGTAAGCCAATTCGGGGCTGACGTCGCCGCGCTTCGTCGGATCGATGCACCACAGGTGGCCTTGGCCTTCGCCGTGCTCGGGATCTTGACCGACGGCCAGGTAGACCAGGCCCTCGTACACGACCGGCGTGCCGATGATCTCGTTGCGCGTGCCGCGCCCGCCGAGGATGTAGACAGACTCCTTGGGATTGGCGTCGAACTTCCAGAGCAGCTCGGCCTTGCCGTCGGCCGTCGCTTCGCCGCGGAAGCTGTAGAGGTAACCGTCACCGCCGGCGAACATCACTTGCGGCACGCCTCCCAGCACGGCGTACGTGGGCGAAGACCATTGACCATGCAGGATGTTGAGGCCGGGCGATTTATCACTCCAGATCACCTTGCCGGTGTTTTTGTCGACAGCCAAAAAGCTGGGGGCGTTAGGGGCCGGAATATTGACATGCCCTTCGTCGACGCCGTTGGACGTGTTGACCCATAAGATGTCGCCGGTGCAGGTGATCGAGCAACTGCACATGTTGTGCTGAAACGTGCCCAACTGTCCCATCATGTCGAGCACCCAGATCACGTCGGCTTCGTCCTTCTCTTGGACTTTTTCCGACTTGAAGGGGCCGTTATTCTCGCCGTCGTAAAAGCCTTCGGTGTCGAGGCAGACGACTTCGCCGCGGCTGGTGACGAACCAGGCCCGCTTCCCTTCGACGTACGGGGCGCAGCAGATTCCTTGTTGCGGCCAGTCATTCACGCGGCCGCTGGCCAGCTTTTCGCTCGAGTGCTGCCAGAGAAACTTGCCGTCGGCTTCGTTGAAGCAAAGGAGGCAGCCGAGATCGGTGTCGGACGGATAGCGTTTCAGCCAGGCGGCGCCGTTGTTGGTGCCGACAAAGATCTTGCCGTCCGCGACGACCGGATTGCCGTAGCTTTGCGAGCCCAGCCGGGCGACCCACTTAACGTTCTTGCCGGTCCCCGGCTTCCATTCGCCGCTCTTGGCGTCGAAATCTCCCGGCTCGAACTCCGCCGGAATGTTCTTGCCGACCGGCGTATTGTTGCGAGCCGACGAACCGGCCCATTGATTCCACCATCGGTTCGGGGTCGTCTCGTCGACCGGCGCACTCGGCCGGGCCTCAGCCGTTTCGGCTACTGTCTTCTCAGCCTCTTCCGTTTTTTCTGTGGCCTTCGCTTCAGCAACCACCGTGGCGGCGACTGGCGTGGCGGCCACCGGGGCCTTTGCGGCGGGCTCCGTCTCGGCCGAGGTCGAGGCTTTTTCTCCGCCCGATTGCTTGGCGCAAGAGGGCAACGTCACAAACGCACACAAGGCGAACAGGCCCATTCCCAGGCCTGAAAAAGATCGCGGTTTCATAATCGATTTCGATCTCGTTGGTTTAAAGGAAGAAGCTCTCTCGCTCGCGCTGTCGCATTCGGACAGCAAAAAGTCTGCAAACTCAATACGCAGGAAAATTCGCCGTCCCACCCCGCCCCTTACTTGGCCGGCGCGGGCGTCACCGTAATGTTGTCATAATAGAGCTCGGCGTTCGTCGCGTTGCCGAACAAGCCTGGACTGCCGTTGACGTTCGGCTGCTCGTCGACCGCCTCGATCGACCATTCCTTGGGCTCCGGCTCGCCGCGCGGCCATACCTTGCCACGCAGCAGCGCTTTGCCATCGACCACGTTCGCCTGGAACTTCATCGTGTACCAGGTGTCTGGCTTCCAAGTGAAAGGGGCGTCCTTCGAGAATCGATCGAGCACGCTCGTCCACGAGCGAATCTGCAACTTCTGGCTCTCCCCCATCATGTCGAGCGTGTAGCGCTGAGCAATCAAACCAATATCAGGCAGCTTCGCTTCGGGCTTCACCGCCCCGCCGGCGTCGGCATCTCCGGCGGGAGCTTTGGCAATCTTGGCGGCGCCCCGCACGTCGGCCTGCACGGCGTAGTCGTGCAAATCGGTCGGGCCCATCCAGCTTTGGCTGCGCGTTCCCTTGGGAATAGTTGTGACCTTGGCTATCAGTTTCTCGCCATCGAGCTCGCGCGGCACGTGACGATAACGGGCGCCAACCCAAGTGATCGGCACCTGGCCATCGGCAAAGTCGAACTTCCACGGCAGCGGCGGCTCGACGCGAACCCGCGCGGCGCCGGTCAGCTCGCCGACTTTGGCCGTCAAGATCGCGGCCGTGTGGGCCGGCTTGCCGTCGGCGGTGAAGACTCCCTTGGCGTCGATCGCGCCGGGTCCTTCGACGCTCCAAGTCGCGTCGCTCTCTTTGAGGAACTGTCCAAGCTCGTTGAACAGGCGAACCTTGAACGTCGCCTTCTCGCCCGGCTTCAACAGCAGCTCATTCGGCACAACCTGCACTTGCGCCGGCTGTGGACGCTCGGCCTTGGGGGCTTCTTTCGGCAGTTCCGGACGCGCGTCAGCGGCGGGCTTGACGTTGGCGTCGCCGATGCAATACATCGCGTCGGTCGTCGGCAGATAAATTCGCCCGTGCGAGACCACCGGCGAGCCGTGGATCTCTTCGCCATTCGGGAAACGCAACTTCTGTTCGATCTTCACGCCGGTTGCGGTCGGTTGCAGCACATGCCAGGCGTTGGTGGTGCAGGCAAAGATTTTGCCATCCGCGTAGACCGGGCTGGCCCGCGTGATGGTGCCGAGCAAGCGCTGCTTTTTGCCGATCTCGGCGCCGGTCGCCGCGTCGAAGACGTAGGCGAGGTTGCCGTCGTCCAGCGCGTAAATGCGGCCGTCGAGAATCACCGGCGAGCTCTTGCCGACCATGACTTCTTTTTTGCGCCAGATCTCGTTGCTGGCCGTGATATCGCCCGAGCCGACGGCGTTGTACGCGCCGAGCGCGCCCATCGTGCTATCTTCGCGATTTTCTTCGCTCTGGCCCATGTAGACCGTCTCGCCAACCACCAGCGGCGAGAGATTCAGGCCTCGCAGCGAGAACTTGAAGTTCCAGATCGCCTTGCCGGTGCGGGGTTGAAAGGCCCACACGCTGCCATCGCCCGAGCCGAAGACCATCAGCGGCTGCCCCTTCACGTTGGCGATGTAGGGCGTGCTGTAGGTCGTGTCGTCGGGGAGTGGTCGGGTGCCGTTGTTCCAAATCAGCTCGCCGGTCGTCTTGTCGAAGGCCAGAAAACGATGCACTGGCCGGGCTTGCTCGCCCCAGCCGGTCATAACGGCGTTGATGATCGCCAGGTCCTCGAAGATCACCGGGACGTTGGTCCGCCCGCCGTAGGTGCTGAGCAGTCCGAATTCTTCCGACAGGGAGTGGGACCAGACCGTTTTGCCGGTGTCGCCGTCGATGCAGACGAAGTAGCCGCAGACCCCCAGCGCATAAATGCGGCCAGTCGCGGGATCGCCGACGCAAGAGCTCCAGGCAACGCGGGTGTCGGGCACGTCGGACAAAAAGACGTTGAATTTGTTTTCCCACAGGACCTTGCCCGTCGCGGCGTCCGCGCAGATCACCTTTTCACCCTCTTTGGGCGTGCCGGGCTCGCTGCGGGCCAGCGTGTAGAGCTTGCCGTTCATAATGATCGGCGTGCTGCGGGTGGCCAGGGCCGGCTCCCTCCAGAGGAGGTTCTTGCCGCTCTTGGGATCCCACGAATCGACAATGCCGGTCTCGCGCGAAATGCCGTTTTGCTCCGGGCCGCGCCAATGGGGCCAATCGAGCGGGTCGATCTTGCGGACCTCTGGCTTCTTGATCGGGGGCGTCGGAGCGTTGGGCGCCTTGGCCACCGTTACGACCGCCGGCGGAGCGGCGTCTGCCGACAGGGCCAGCGACAAGACCGACAAGCAGGCGACCGAAGTCAACAATCGGGCGAAGAAAGAAGAACGCATGGGTGGGAGGCTCTCAGAGTCCGGTGATCCGGTTCGGGCAAGGTGGGACTGCTGTAAGGATAAAGCGCCGCATATCGGCGGGCAAGTCTCGCGAGGGCGACGCAGACCAGCCTGCGAACGCCAGTGGCCGGGTCTGTGACCCCGGAAATCTTTTAGAAAGGCCGGGTCTCAAAGAGAGGATACGCGCGCCAGCAGCCTACTTGGACCAGTACGGAGCGTAAGCCGCCTGGGATCGAAGTTGCAAAAAAGCCCCACTGGTGGCGGACCGCATATGCCACGCGACAATCGCTGGCGGCGGACTCCGTCGAAAGCCGAATCGAGTGTGATCGCGGGCAACGCGCTAGCTCAGGCAGTGTTTCTTCTTGTTAACCCGAAGCCGGCGCGTCGCCGATCGGCGTGGCGCCAGGCGGAGGAGTGCCGCCGCCCGCGCGAATGTAACCGGCGCGCTGATGGGCGTATTCGGCCGGCGTCGGTTCGTCCGGAACGGTCACGCCGCCGGCGACCGCCGTGTCGAACATGCGCTGCAAGTAACCGCGACACCAACCGCAGCCCGTGCCGGCGCCGAAGCAGTCGCTCATCTGCCCCGCGCGGCGCGGCTTCTCGATCCGCACAAAGTTCACGAGCTTGCGCTTCGTGACATGAAAGCAGAGGCAAACTTCGTCGTCGAGATCCATGGCGGAAGCAGGCGAGAGGCGAGAGACCAGGGGCGTGAGGAAGAAATCAGGAAGGCAGCATTGCACATCCCAGCCTGTTCATTCTACTACTTCTCGCGCTCAAGCGCTTGCCGTTGCCAGGCGCAGCGCGATGCGGCAGGCTTGCCGGAACGCCGCCAGATCCAACTGTTCGGCGATCGTGTGGGCGTTTTGCTGGCCACAGCCGAGCGTGACGGTCGGCACGCCGCGCTCGGTGAGCCAGTTGGCGTCGAGCCCGCCGTTGGAGATGAACCGGTACGGCTCGCCCCCCGCGGCCTTCACGGTCGCTTCGGCCACCAGCACGCACGGTTCATCCTCTTTTAGTTTGAAGGCCTCGTAATCGTGGCGCGTTTCGATCTTTACCTTGCCGCAGACGCCGCGCACGTTCCGCACCGCCTTGGCCGCGCTGTGAAACGCCTGCTCGATCGCGTTGACAATTTGCTTGCGGAATTTTGGATTGTGGCTGCGGGCTTCGGCCTTCAGCTCGACGTGGTCGGTGATCACGTTCGTCGCTTCACCGCCGTGGATCACGCCGATGTTGCTCGTGCCGCGATCGTCTCCCTTGCGAACGTCCCCCAGCCAGCCGCCGTTTTGCAGCTCGGCAATTGCCAGCCCGGCGATGGCGATCGCGCTGACGCCTTGCTCCGGCGCGCCGCCGGCGTGGCTGGCCAGCCCGGTGATTTCGAGCTTCATCCGAAACGCGCCGGTGGCGCCGATCGTCAGCTTATCGGCCGGGCCGCCGTCCCAATTGAACGCCAGCGCCGGCTTGCCCAAGAGGGCCAGGTTGGCGAACCGCGCGCCGAACAGGCCGACTTCTTCCTGCACCGGCCAGAAGAAGACGAGCGGCGGGTGAGGCAATTTCTTGCGCAAGATCTCGAGCGCCGCGGTCAGCACGACGGCGCAGCCGGCGCGATCGTCGGCGCCGACGCCGGTCGGTTTCGCCGAACGCACGAACTCCCCTTTCACCACCGGCTTCGCGCCGACGCAGAGCGGGACGGTGTCCATGTGGGCCATCAGCAAACGGCGCGGCCCGCGGAGTGTGCCGGGCAGCTTGCAGATCAGATTGCCGGTTTCGCCCCGTAGCGGTGTGAGCTTATGGGCCTGATCGCTGGTGATGGCGCTGGCCGGGGCGCCGGCGCGGCGGAGTTCCTCGACGATCTTATCGCGAACTTTTCCCTCTTCGCCGCTGCGGCCGGGAATCGCCATCAATTCCAAAACGAGCTTTTGGGCGGCTTTCAGATCGGGTTCGGGCGCGGCCGTGGCGGGCGGCGCCGATTTGGAAGATCTCGTCTTGGAGACCAGCTTTTTCTTGGCTCCTGGCTTTTTGGCGATCGCGCGCGTGGTGCTCATCTGGGAATCCTGGGACGAAGGTCGTTGAATATCGAAGTTGGTCGCTACGTTCGATGCGCGCGTGGGTTTCACTGACTCTTCATATATGTTGGAACCAGCGGCGGCGAGTGGCGGGCGGTTTTGACACGACTGGATTCTAGCCGAATTCGCTCGAAAGCAGGTACCATCATGCGTTGAGTGGCGGCTCCTTCCGCGCTGCTTTGCTCGGCGGGAGCCTCGCACTCCCATCCAACGCGCTTTGCGACCAGATTGGCGAGGGTCTGGCGTAGGACAGGACACTCACCCCAACGCTGCTTGAGGATTGTGCCGCTTTTTCCGGTGTTCCCAGCAATTCTTTCGTTCGATTTGCCGCGCCCGTTGCGCAAACCTATATACATGGCGATAGCCTGCGCGAGGGGCCGTTGGGGCGTTTTTGCCTGGGGGCTCGCGGCGCGCGAAACTGAAGCCGTCGATCCTGGCGACCTCTGTCGAGATTGCCTGACTTTCAACCCACCCTTTCGTTTCGAGGTACACCGCCATGTCCAGCGAATTTTCGAATCGTCCCGGCGACTTTATCCGTCATGAGCTCGAAGCGCTCCGCGCCGAGTGGTATTGGTTCCTGGTGCTGGGCGTGCTGATGATCATTGGCGGCATGGCCGCGATTGCCCACACGGCAGTCGCCGGCGCCGTGATCACCGTCTTTATCGGGATCTTGATGATCGTGGCCGGCGCAGCGCAAATCGTCGGTTCGTTTTGGGCCGGCAAATGGGGCGGATTCTTGATCACCTTGCTGGCCGGCATCATCTACCTGATCGTCGGCGGGATGCTGCTGAAGCAACCGATCGAGGGCGAGATGGCCCTGACGCTCGTCGTCGGCGCCTTCTTTCTGGCCAGCGGAATCTTTCGCTCCGTCGCCTCCATGAGCCTGAAGATGAACCACTGGGGGTGGATCCTGCTCAATGGCGTCGTCACCGCGCTGTTGGGTTTGCTGGTTCTGTCCGGCTGGCCCGCCACCGGCTTGTTTGCCATTGGCCTGTTCGTCGGCATCGACATGCTGTTCAACGGCTGGGCCTACGTGATGTTGGCCTTCGGCATCCGCTCGTTGCCGTTGCCGCCGACCAAGCCGGCGACGCCAGCGACATAGTGAGCCGAACGGCGCTAGCCGCGGGTTCTTCGTGTTTCGGCGCCGCTTCACAATCACCGGCGGCTAGCGAGTTACCGCTCACGGAAGAATCAGCGCTTCGCCGGGGGCGTTTTTGGATCGAGCTCGACAAAAAACTCTTCGATCGCGGCTGAGACCGGCTTGATGGACACGCTGCGCGGCGGCCAGTTCTGGTCGGGGACGATCTTCGCCGCCGGGTCGTCGGCCAGCGCCGCGCGGGCGCAGTTGAACGCCAACAGAATCGTCGCGGATTGCTCTCCTTCGATAAATCGCAGCGCGTGTGTCCAGCGTGGCTGGCAATCGTCCGCAGGCGCGTCCCAATCGAAACTGGCGTCGTGGACGAAACTTTGCCGGATGTGCGAAAAGCCCGGCGAATGCGTCACGTCACGCTCGTCGACCAGCCGCAGACGCTGGCCGCCGATCTCGATCACGTTCGCGCCGGCCGCCGGCTCTACTTCCGGCGCAGCCTCTAGTTGGTACGCCAGCGCCTTGGGCGCCCGCAGCATCAATCTCGCCTGTTCCGGGCCCCACAGCGCGAGCGGTCGGTGCTGCAATCGCGCGTAATAGAAAAAGCTGCCGACAGAGGCCGCCACGCCGAGAAACGCGATCGCCAGGATCGCCACTTTCCCCTGAACCATCGGCCCTGCTCCGGGGACAGGTCCATAGTCCGACGAGTCGTACGGGTCTGGCTTAGCGTCTGGCTTGGAATTCGGCATTTCTTTCGGTGTCCATTTTCGAAAGCGAGTTGGCGCGCTACGCGCGAATCGCGGAAGGTGCAAAGCTAGATCTCGGTTCGCCCTCGCTGGCGCTTCGGGTTAGTGTTTTTACACTACGCGACGACTGCTTATGATCGTAACTCGGCGATTTTTTGCGCGTCGTAGTTGAGCCATTCTCGCAGGATCTCGTCGCTGTGCTCGCCCAGGTTGGGCGGGGCCGATGTGCGGCGCGGCGGTTCGCCATGCCAGTGGATCGGCGAGCCTAATACTCGGTACTCTCGCCCCTGGCGGTCCTTCACCGGCAGCACCATCTGACGCGCGGCCGTTTGCGGCGCCGCCAGGACTTCGTCGACGGCCAGCACCGGGCCGTGCGGCACGTCGATCGAATCGAGCAGCTCGCCCCAGTGCCGCGTTGTCCGCTCGCGGATCAAGGCGCGGAGCGCCGGCAACAATTCATCGCGATGGGCGACGCGCTGGCGATTCGTTTGAAACCGCGGATCGGCGTTCCAATCTTCGCGCCCGGCGGCCGTGCAGAAACGTCGCCACTGGGCGTCATTGCCGACGCCCAGCATCATGAGACCGTCGGCCGTGGCGAGCGATTCATACGGAACGATCTGCGGATGGGCGTTCCCCCAGCGCCGCGGCCGCTCGCCCGTGACGAGCGTCGTTTGGGCGATGTTCACCAGGCTCGCCAACGTGCAGTCCGAAAGGGCCAGGTCGAACGCTCGCCCCGCGCCGCTTGTCCCGCGAGCCTGCAAGCCGGCCAAAACGCTGATCGCCGCGTAGAGACCCGTGATCACGTCCGAGAGCGCCACGCCGACTTTCATCGGTTCGCCATCGGGCTCGCCGGTGATCGACATTAGCCCGGCGCCCGCCTGCGTCATCAGGTCGTAGCCTGGTAGCGCTGCCAAGGGGCCAGTCCGGCCATAGCCCGAGATCGAACAACTGACCAGTCGCGGGTTAAGCTCGGCCAATCGCTGGGGCGAAAGGCCGAATCGCTCGGCGGCGTCCGGCAAAAAGTTTTCGATCAGCACGTCGGCCCGACGGATCAACCCGGACAGCGTTTCGGCGGCCGCCGGGTGGGCCAGGTCGAGGGCCAGGGATCGCTTGCCGCGATTGGCCGAGACAAAATAAGCGCTCAATCCGTCGCCAGGGAGAAAGGGAGGGCCCCAGTGCCGGGTGTCATCCCCCAGGCCGGGGCGTTCGACCTTGACCACGTCGGCCCCCAGATCGGCCAGCAACTGCGTGCAGACCGGGCCGGCCAAAACCCGCGAGAGGTCCAGGACTTTCAACCCCGCCAGCGGATTCTCGCGATCTGTCATCTGCCGATCAATTGCCTGAATCATACCATAGCCCGCTATGGGCTTCGACTTCGCTACTAGCCACCGCCGGGCTGACAAGTATACTACGACGCGAGCTAGTAATATCGCCGCGGACGCCTGTCGCCAGGCCTTCGCCCGACCTTGATTCTATTCTATTCCAATGACCGACCCCGTGGTCGAGCGCCGATTATGGCCAACGCCTTTGATCCCTATCGCGAAGCACTGGTCGTCGAGACCTCGACGATCTGGCCTGACGAATTTGATGCCTGGGAACGACGCCAGCGCGAGGAAGTCGAGAGCCGCCTGCACGCCACGCCGCAGGAAGCAGCCGAGATGGACTACGTCCGCCTGCATACCGGCTTCTGCCGCCAGATCACGGTCACGCCGCAAGATCTCGCCCGGCTGAAATAACGCCGGCACGTGCCCGTGCTTAGGGCCTATTGCCCCTTACGGTCGCGCTTCGATCTTCACCGCTTCGCCCCGCGCGTAGCCGTGCTCGATAAACGACCGCTCGTAAAAGCAGCTATAGCCGTAGGCCGTGTGCAGGATGATATCGAGGTCGCCATCGCCGTTGTAATCGGTCACCACGAGCGGGGCGCCGGCGCCATCGGGCGCGCTCGATAGCGCGATCGGTCGAGCGGGCGCAAAACGCTCTTCGAACGTTGCCGCCTCCTTCTTGCCGAGAATCAACATCACATCGTCGGCGCTCGAACCGGCGACCACGTCTTGCTGCCCATCGCCGTTCCAGTCGCAGGCCACGGGGACGCCGCGAATTCGCAATTTCGCGATCTTGCGCCCTGGCTCGAAGACTGGGCCCTTGGCACCACCTGCCGCGGCCTGGCGGAAGCAGAGTACTTCGCCGAACGTGTCAGCGGTAACCAGGTCTTGCCGATGATCGTTGTCGAAATCGCCGACCGTATAGGTCGCTCGCGCCCCTTGAAGCGCGTCGAAGCCAGTTCGCTCCGGCGCGATCACCAGCGACTTGCCATCGGCAAGCGTTAACCTCGCTCCGGCCGGATCGAAATCACAGTCTTTCGTCACGCCGCGGTTGCGATGCCACCAGACATGGCCACCGTGGTCGGCGTCCATCAAGTCGAGTTGGCCGTCGCCGTCGAGATCGTACAGCCGCTGAAAGATCCAATCGTCGCCGACGCCTGAAAGGTGATCAATTTTCACGCCGGGCTTGAGCAACGAGATAGGGCTGGCAAACACTCCGGGGCTGCCGCGGCCCGTGTTGCGATAAACGCGCGGCGCATCGACCGCGTCGACCAGTCCGTCGCCGTCGTAATCGAGAAACTGCGAGCCGGCCAAAGGCGCGCTCCCCCACACGCCCGGCAGCGCCGCGCGATGGGCTTCGAACTCCGGGCGCTTTGCGTCGCCGACATTTTTGAACAGATAGATCTGCGTGTTCGCGCTGACCACCAGGTCGAGAACGCCGTCGCCGGTGAAGTCAACCAGCCGCGGCGTCGCCAGGGCCGACACCGGGAATTCGCCGCGATGTGGAACGGGCGTCGCTCGAAAGCGCGGTCGCTGGCGCGGACCGACATTCTCGAAATACCACAAGAATCGCTCGCTGCTCACGCTGTCGCCGCCGCCGCTGGTGATCGGCATCGAGCCGCTGATCAGGTCGAGATCGCCGTCGCCGTCGAGATCACCGAACGTGGGCGCCGCCGCCCAGCCGACGTCAACCGCCTCTCCCTTTTCGGTCAGCAGCTCGCCGGCAAAGCTCAGTTGCATCGCGGCGCCGCGCCCCGCCTTGTTCTCATAAAGATAAATTCGGCCCGTGATGTAACCGCCGGCCAACAGATCGAGGTCGCCGTCGCCGTCGAAATCGACCGTGTCGAGGACCGGATAATAATCGAGCTTGAAAACGTCGGGCCCTTCCGGAACCGGCGTGACCGGCAGTTCCAAAGGCCGCTCATCGGCCGTCACCAGGCCCATGTAGTCGAACTCCGGTCGCGCTTCGCTCCCGGTGTTGCGATACCAGACGACGCGGTTCCGTTCGGCGCCGACCAGCAGATCAGTCCGACCGTCGCCGTCGAAATCGACCGCGCGCGGCGCCGAGCCATAGCCGACGTCGACCGGCAAGCCGTCGCGCGTCGACAATAACCGCGAACAGGTGAATCGCCAGTCGCCGGGCTTGCCGACGTTCGGGTACCAGATGATGTTGCCGCGCGAGCAGCCGACCAGCAAGTCGGGCAATCGATCGCCATTGAAATCGACAACGTCGACGCGGCTGTGGATCAGCCCATTGGTTGAGTGGCCGATCGGTTCGCAGCGATTCAGGCCGTCGCCGACAAACCCCCGTGGCGGCGGCGCGGCCGGAAATTTTCCGTCGGCGATCGTGTCGAAGTAGACGGCATACCACGCGGTTTGACCGTCGTCGCGATGGACAAACGCCAGCCGGCCATCGTGGGCATCGCCGACACACTCGAAGAAATACCCGGTCCGCGTGCGGTTGACCCAGCGCAACTTCCCCTCGGTCGCCGAGATATTGACGTCGCACTCCGGAAAGTCGTACGGAATTGCCGCGTCATACCAGCGAAACGGAATGTCGAACTCAGCGCGGGCAAAAGCGAAGAGCGCCGGCTTGATCGGCCGGCCCGTTTGCGGATCGTGGCGAATGACGTGAAATGTGGCGGGGTCGGGCGCGCCGGCGATTCCTGCGCTTGCCAGCAATTTGGCGAACTCGAGTCGCACTTCGGCCGGCCGCTCGTCGACGCGGGCGCCTCGTTCGCCGGCTGGCGCCAGATCGACGCGCACCAGAACGCGATATCGCTCCGCGCCGCTCCAGGCGAAATCGGGAGGCGCCGAAGTGATTGAAATCAGCAGCGTCAATCCGCAAACCAGCGACATCGATCATTCTCCGCCGGGGCCAAACGAGCTAGAAGAAAGATGACCCGACCGCGTGACGGCGCCCGGCTCCGCGCTTACTGCCGCGCGAAACAACCGCGACCGCGCAAGCCTTCGATCGCCAGACAACGCAGCAGCGGCGGAAACCTCAACGTCGGGTTCAAATCTTACAAACAGCAACGACCCGGAAGGGGCGCGAATTGCGAGATTCGGCCGATTCCGGGTCGTCGTTGTCTTCTATGACGCGAGGACTGCTCGCCTTGCTGAGTCCAACGTCGCAATCATTGACGGCGAAGTTGCGCTACGCGTCTCGCTCCCAACAGCGCAAGACCCAGCCCGAGCAAGAGCCATGTGCTGGGCTCCGGGATCGCGAACGTGACGGTCGCCGATGAGGCCACAAACGGGGCATCCAACAATCCGCCTGCGCCGGCCGCAGTGTTTACGTTGGTCTCGGCCAGAGTATTGGGGCCCAGCATCCCCACGTCGAAAACAATGTTGCCATTGTTCGCAACTGGATTGAAATTCAACGCGGAGCCGCCGCCAAAGGCCGGGCCAAGCGCAGCGCCTGTTCCGTTCCCACCCAAACCAGCGCCGTAGAGATACTGAATACCGTAGACGTCATCGGTCGTGAGCGATTGCCGATCGGTATTCGCGGCCAGCACGCTCCACATGACCGGATGCGCGGCTCCCGGCAGCGCGCCGACGACGAAAGCCCCCGCCCCATTGACGTTGTAGTTGGCGAGCGTGGGATCTGCGGGCGTGCCTGGCGTGGGCAGCACCGCCTTGTTGATTTCGGTGGTGTTTTTGTTCAACCCGCTGGCGACGTCCGAATGGTCGAGTCCGAGGACATGACCGATCTCGTGCAGCGCCACTGATTCGAAATCGTATGTCTGGGCAAAGCCGAGGAGTCGGATGTCATTCTGCGGGTTGCCGGCGTTGAACGCCTTACTAATGCTCTGGGCAGGGAGCGCGGCCTTGTTGACCCACGATGCCCACTGACCGAGATCCGACGTGATCTTGGCCTCGGCGGCAAGTCCATATTTTGCAACGAAGGCCGGCGTGAAGCTGTAGCTGATCGTTTGCGTGCCAAGCGGGGCAGGATTCTGCCAACGGAAAAAGTCACCGGATGACCCGAGAAGTATGCCAGAGCTAGGCTCGCCGAACCCGTCGCCGCGCGGGCCAACCCCAAACGTGCCTGTCTCCAACGCCACGCCCAGCGCGTTTTGCGAAACGCCGAGGGCCAACACGATCGCCAAAAGAAAAAATCGGACACGAACGGAACGGGTTACGCATCTCATGAGCTGCTCCTTCTAGACAACGACAATGTGCATGGGGCCCGCGGCGCTCACGACTCCCTGCGCTCGGCTTCTGAAGGGAAAAGTCTAGCGAAGCGAATCGCGGAATCCAAACTTTATTTGGCGGTTCGTTCGCGATTTTGTCGCCGATACTGGTCCCCCCTGTAACATGAGAGACGCCCGGCCACTTAAAACTTGCCGGACGGGATCGCGTGGCGGCGTGCTCGACATGTGGGGGGTGAAAGGAGGAGTCGTTTCGCCGCCCGTGCTGGTCAAGTAAGATGCAGTCGTCATCCGCTGCCAGCCTGGCGACTGGAACGACCATTTTATGCTCTGGTTTCACCGCGATATCGAGAATCGGCCGATTCGCTTCGGCGCCATGATAGGGCTGGCGTGCCTGCTCGCGCCCGTCGCGGCGCGCGGAGCCGAGCCGGTCGCTCCCCCGCGGTTCGAAGAGGACATTCTCCCGATCCTCACGCAGCACTGTCTGAAGTGCCACGGACTCGAAGCTCGACAAGCCAACCTCGACCTGCGAACGGTCGGACTGATGCGAAAGGGGGGTGAGAGCGGGCCGGCGCTCGACGCGGCCGCGCTCGACAAAAGCCTGCTGTTGGAGCGGATCGTCGATCGGTCGATGCCGCCGAAAAAAGAGCTCCCGCTGGATGACCAGAAGCTCGCCACCATGCGGCGTTGGATCGCGGCCGGAGCGCCCGCCGACAATCCCGAGGCCCGGGCCGACGCGAGCGACGCCTCGTCGATTGCCCCCGACGCGCGCAACTTTTGGGCTTTTCAGCGCCTCAAACGGCCGGCGGTTCCCACCGTGGCGGCGCGCGATCGGGCGCGGACTCCGATCGACGCATTTTTGCTGGCGAAGCTTGCAGAGCGCGGCTTGAGCTTTTCGCCGGAGATCGATCGCCGCCGCTGGATCCGCAGAACGTATCTCGACCTGGTCGGCCTTTTGCCCTCCGCGGTCGAAGTCGACAAATTCGTTCACGATGCTTCGCCCGACGCCTATGAGCGGTTGGTCGACGGACTGCTTGCGTCGCCTCACTTCGGCGAGCGGTGGGGACGCCACTGGCTCGACTGGTGCGGCTACGTCGACGTGATCGGCGACGACACCGATCGCGAGATCACCAAGATCAGCGCCGGCAAATGGCGTTATCGCGACTGGGTCGTAGGGAAGCTCAATGAGAACGCGCCGCTCGATCGCGTGGTGCTCGAACAACTTGCCGGAGATGAGCTCGTCGAC
>DASXPZ010000673.1:0-4487 GCA_036493275.1 Pirellulales bacterium | reverse complement strand
CGATTTGCATCAGCACGGCTTCGCAATGCAACTTTTCACGCAATTGCTTGACCACGCGGCCGAAGTCGGCGCCGGTGCGGTCCATTTTGTTGATGAATGCCAAACGCGGAACGTGATAGCGCTTCATCTGCCGATCGACGGTCAGCGATTGCGACTGCACGCCGCCCACGGCGCAAAGAACCAGAATGGCGCCGTCGAGCACACGCAGGCTGCGCTCGACTTCGACAGTGAAATCGACGTGGCCCGGCGTGTCGATCAGGTTGATCTGATGATCTTTCCAGCTGACCGTGGTGGCGGCGCTGGTGATCGTGATGCCGCGCTCGCGCTCCAGGTCCATATGGTCCATGGTGGCGCCACCTTCGCCCTTCACCTCTTGCATACGGTGAATGCGGCCGGCATAGAACAAGATCCGCTCGCTGAGCGTGGTCTTGCCGGAGTCGATGTGCGCCGAAATGCCGATATTGCGTAACTGGGCCAGGTCCATGGAAACCCTCTCTCGATCTTCTCTCGTAACGCGCCGGAATCTGGAACGTCGTCGCGAAGCTCGTGCTCCCGGAGGGAGACGCGCGATCGGGTCGTTCTAATTCGAGCGACTTTTTGGATGTATTTTTCAGCCTCTACACGGCGCCAGTCTGGCGCTAACGCCATCGCCAGCCTGGCGCCAACGTCACTGCGCGGACAGCGCCGCGACCTGCGTCGCTGGAACTAGACTGCTGGATGCGTGGGGTCGCCGGAAGGAAACAAGAACCCCGGCCGGTAGGCCTGACCCGTCGTGTCCACCCTGGCGGCTCCTCGCCTAGGCAGACAGGGCCAGCGTTGGCGCGTAGCCTTCTTTACGTATCGTAATCCATTTCTTCGGCACGCAAAGACCAAATAGACCAGTCGACCTGATCGAATCAGCCGATTTTTTCCGGTCGCACGGGCTTTCTGGCTTTTCTTGCCACGCCTTCGCCGTCGGTCTCGCTCTCCTCCAACGTATGCTTGCAGGCAGACCCATTGGGGTCCGCTGTTGATTTATCTCTCGGTGGTTATTAAGGTTAAATCGCCTGAGGCGTTTTTGGATTTGGATGAAAACTCTTCTTCCACGCGGGGAAAATCGGGCGGCATCCGTTTTCCATTCTTGTCCGCTAGCTCACCGCGGAGTTTAGCCCCGCCAAATGAGCGGTGCGTTACCTTCTTATGAATTCTCAACCTGCTATGGCAGATTCCCAGCCCCGACCGGAACAAAGCAATTGGCGAGCCAAGCTACTGGCGAAGCATCCTTGGCTGACCTACGTGCTGCCGCTGGCCGTCTTCCTGGTCCTCACGACGCTAGAGCCCAAGCCGCCCGAACCGGCGGCCCCAGCCCCCGCGGCTGTTGTCGCGGCCGATGCGCCGCTCCCATTTGATCCCGAGGCGCTGGCTGAAAACGAAGTAAAACCGGACGCCGAGCCGCAGCCCGACAAGAATGAGACGCAGCCGAAGGCGGGTTGGTTCGGAGTCGACATTCCGTATCGCGCCTATCCGCTTGTCTACTCGGTCAAGCTCGCGCTCGTTGCGGCCGCGATGTGGTTTGTGCTCCCCGGCTATCGGCAGTTCCCCTGGCGCTTCAGCCCGTTATCGGTAATCGTGGGCGTGGTGGGCGTTTTCGTGTGGGTTGGGCTGTGTCACTTGCAGCTCGAGCAAAAGCTGTTGCCGAAGATCGGGCTTGGGTTCCTGGTCGACAGTGGCCAGCGGAGCGCTTTCAATCCGCTAGTCGAATTGGCGGCGAACCCATTGGCCGCCTATGGATTTCTCGCGATTCGCTTTATCGGCCTGGCCCTGATCGTGCCGGTGATCGAAGAATTTTTTCTGCGCGGTTTTCTGATGCGGATCTTCGTCCATGAGAATTGGAACGCAGTCCCGTTTGGCAGCGTGAACGCCGCGGCGGTCGCGGCGGGGACGATCATGCCGATGTTGATGCACCCCAGCGAATTGGTGGCGGCGGCAGTCTGGTTCACAATGGTCACCCTGCTGATGGTCCGCACGCGTAACATCTGGGACTGCGTCATCGCCCACGCGGTGACCAACTTGCTGTTGGGAGTCTACGTGGTGACCTGGAATCAGTGGCATTTAATGTAGAAAAGATCTACGGGCCCGCAATATTCTCCTTTGAACGACGAATCGCCAAGCGAAGATCGAGGTCGAAACTTGTTTTGAACCCACGGACCACGCTCGGATGTCCCACGCTTCGACGACGAGTGATCGTGCTGACGCTTCTGAGGCCACTGCGCAGTCCGCAGCCGCTCCGGTCCAGGAATATCGCCGTCGCCTGGCTCTGTGGAACGCGGCGGCGACCCGCGCCGCCCGCACGAGCGCGCAGATCACCAGCGTCCGTCGGGTCGTGTTGCTGCTGGTGATCGGCTACGTCGTCTTCGATCCGACGGAGATCCAGGCCCTCGCGCCTTTGGCGATCGTGGTGATTCCGTCGGCGTTTGTGCAGAACATCGTCATTCGGCGGTGGAAAAAAGCGAGCCGGGCGGCCAGCTATTATCAGCTTGGTTTGGCGCGACTCGAAGATCACTGGATCGGCCGCGGCGTCGATGGGCGCCAATATCTCGAATCTGCGAATCTCTACGCAGATGATCTCGACGTCTTCGGTCGCGGCTCGCTGTTCGAGCTCCTTTGCACGTCGGAAACGCCGATGGGGCAAGACACGCTGGCCCGCTGGCTGACGACGCAGGATCCTCTGGGGATCATTCTCGCCCGGCAGCAAGGGGTGCGGCGCCTGCGAGATAATCTCGACTTGCGAGAATCGCTCTCGGCAATCGACCTCGACTTGCGCGGCGTTCGCCCGAGCGACGCCATCCGCTGGGGCGCCGCCGAGCCGATTCTGCGCAATCGGCTCGAGAAAGCTTTGGGAATGGCCACAGCCTGGGGGCTGGTGGCCGGAATCGTCCTCACGTCGACTGTCGGAGGCCACCAGTGGCCGCTGGTCCTGGTCCCGCTGGGTCTCGCGACCGCTTTCCATCTGTGGCGACGCCACGCTACCCGCGAAGTCTGTCGCCACACGGGCGCCGCGGGGCGCTGTCTCGGCGTGCTATTCGAACTGCGGCAAGCACTGCGAGGCCGCGCGAGCGATGCCCCTGCGGCGCTCGCCGAAATTGCCGCCCGACTCGACCGCGGCCTGGGCTTTCCGAATGGCCGCGCCGCCCGCGCCTACGGCGTGCTGCTACAAGGGAGCGTGCTGCACGCGCTGGCCGTGCAGCTCTTTCCGCCGCTCGATGGTTGGCGGGTCAACGCTGGCGGCGATGGCGCGGAAGGGAAGCGCGCAGAGATGGGCCTGGCCGACGCGATCGCGGCCGGCGGCGAACTCGAAGCTCTGGCCGCGCTCTCCGCCTACGCCTATGAACATCCCGACGATCCCTTTCCACAATTCGTCGAGGAGGGGCCCTGCTTCAACGGCGAAGGGCTCGGGCATCCGCTCATGCCGCGCGCCACCTGCGTCCGCAACGACGTCTCGCTCGGCGGCGAACGCCGGCTGATTTTGATCAGCGGTTCGAACATGTCGGGCAAGAGCACGCTGTTGCGGACCGTGGGAGTCAACGCCGTGCTGGCGCTGGCCGGCGCCCCGGTGCGGGCGACGCGGCTTGAGATTTCTCCGCTCTCGACCGGCGCCGCGATGCGCTTCCGCGATTCGGTCCATGAAGGCGCCTCGTACTTTTACGCTGTCCTGCGGCGCCTGCGCGACGTGCTGGCGCTGACGGCCGATCGGCGGCCGCTGCTCTTTCTGTTCGACGAAATCCTGCAAGGGACCAACTCGCAAGACCGCCTCTTGGGGGCCGAGGCCATCATGCGCCGCCTGCTCGACGCCGGCGCCATTGGCCTGATGACGACGCACGACCTGGCGCTAACGCAGATCGTGGCCGACCTGGCGCCGCGAGGCGCCAACATGCACTGCGAAGATCAATTGGTCGATGGCCAAATGAGCTTCGACTACAAGCTCCGCCCCGGCGTCGTGACGAAAAGTAATGCCGTGGCGCTGATGCGTTCGATGGGGCTGGACGTTTAGAAACACTTTTAGAACTCGAAGAACGAACAGCCGCCCAATACGCTGGTTGTGGCGACGCACGTCCAGAACACTGATTTACGCTAACAATCGCTAATCTCGTGAATCCCCTTTCATACAAGGGATTCCCTCGATTTGACCAAGAAGCCTCCGTCGTATTAGCGAAGATTAGCGTCGATTAGTGTTCCCTGGCGTTCCTCCCACTCGCCGAGCGCCCTGCCGCGCCGGCATAATCGGCGCCACCCCATCGGCGAACATTCAGCCTTACCGCCAAGCGGCTACCGCCCTAGAATCAACAGTCCGTCCAAGCCGCTGCGCTGGGCCAAATTGGTTGCATCAAGCGGTAACGGCGGGTACGGTGAATGCTGAGGCAATTCGGCGTCTTCGACCAAGCTCCTATCTGCTCGAACTTTACGGCGATGAGCGCCGACCGCCGCCACGCGGAGGCGCCATCCAGGCA
>DASXPZ010000672.1:0-3372 GCA_036493275.1 Pirellulales bacterium | reverse complement strand
ACTCGCTGTCAAGGGAGTAATCCATTTTAGATCTCAATTGGGTTGTCCTCTAGAGTCTTTAACTCAACCTGGTTGCGGGACGAAAAAGCCCGGAGAAGAAAAGGGGACGCGACTCGTTGTTTTGCTTTCATGGCTTGGCCTTCTTACGAGGCCGGCCGCGGGGGCGCAGCGTCGCTTGCAAGCCATGCCGCGCGGCGGTCTTCTTTTGCCATTCGGGTCGGCCGAACGGGCTGCTGCGACGCACGGCGCGACGCACCGCCTCCAACTCCGCGTCGGTTTGCAGCGCGTTGACACGTGCGATCCAATCGCGCGGTCGCGAAACAGGCCAGCGCGATAACACTGCCCGTGACTCCGCGTCGCCCGAAGTGCGCCGCCACAAACTCGACCAGCGCCACGCTTCCGCCGCGTCGATCAGCCCGGCGCAAGGCGTTCCGTTCCCCATAGCGCGCCACGGTATAAAAATGGTCGTCGTCCTCGACCGGAAAGGCCTTGAATCGACCTTGGTAAAGGTGGCCCGTCCCCGACGTGTGATGATGGGCGTGCCAACGCCTGGTGTGCGTGTGGGCAAGGCAGCGCAGGAACGCCGTCCATTGGCCGTCTTTCGTGGGCCGCAACAGAAAATGCCAATGATTCGGCCTGACGCAGTAGGCGAAGATTTCGATCGGAAGTCGCTCATGCGCTTCGCCCACGACCCGTTCGAACGCTTCGTAATCCGTGTCCTTTTGAAAGAGCGGCAATCTGGCGACGGCGCGATTGAGCGCGTGGTAAACCCAGCCCTTCGGCGCGTAACGAGCAATGCGCGGCATCTCCGCAGGATAACCGTGCCGCGGAGGGGCGTCAAAATCGCACGGCGAGTGGGCGGCGAAGGCACGACGGCGTACGGGTAGACCGATCCGCCAAAGGAAGCTGTGGATTGCCCAGACCCTACAGAGCGAGAAAGTAGAGGGAGTGGAGAGTTGACCGCAGGAGCATCCGTCTCGCCGCGACGATTTGTCGCACAGCGCCGGTTCTTCCCCTCACCTCACTCCTCTCCACTTTCTCCTGCTCTATTTTTTGCCCGCTGGGCAAAAAATCGGGGCGACAGGATTTGAACCTGCGACCTCTTGACCCCCAGTCAAGCGCGCTAGCCAGGCTGCGCCACGCCCCGGATTGCCTTGCAGGCGCCCCTGCCGGGGCCCGTAGGCTAACGTGGAACGGGCCAGTATCCCATATTTGCCCTCCCCTTTCAACTTGTGCGAAGCCGGCAATCAAGCGTATTGGGAACGCATGATACGAATCGAGCGGCTTCCATTGCTGCGCGCCTGCGTCGTTTTGGTCGTTTCGGCGGCGTCTCGCAGCCGCTCTGCAGCTCGATTGCGAGCTGCGCCGAGCCAGCAAGCCAGCACTGCTCGTCGCGGCTGGGGTTGCTGCGATCCGCCGCCCTTGCTAAAAGACGCCCCCTTGGCGTCGAGGAATTCCGCGTATTCAGGTTGCAGGATTCACCTTACGCCGTTTGGACTCACGACTCGGAGCCGCACGCCATGGCTACGCCGCAGACTGCCAGCGAGGACGTCGACACGCGGGCAGCGGCCAACGCAAATCGACAGAGCGTTCGCGCTCGCGGCCAATTTGCTGACGCTTCTTCCCAGCAAGCTTCATCGGACCTTCCGGCCAAATCAGCGCGCGACGTCGCCGACCAAGGCGCCGCCAAAGCCAAAGGCAAAACGAGCGGTCGCGACGCGAAGCGCAGCATGCGCGTGATCGCCTTCAAATGGACGACATTGCTTGCCACACTGGCCGTCCTCTTGCTTCTGGCCGAAGGGGCGACGCGCTTGTTCTCGGACGTCACGCCCCCGTTGCTGCTCAATCATCCCGTCCTCGGGATGACTTACCTGCCTAACTATGCGGACGAGGTATTCGTTCCCGAGTGCGAACACAACGTCTTTTTGCGTTTCAATTCCGACGGCATGCGCGGCGGCGCCGTCGCTGTCGAAAAGCCTGCCGGCGTGCGCCGCGTCGCGGTGCTCGGCGATTCGTTCATCGCGGCGGTCGCCACCGACGAGGACAAGACCATCGTGCGGCTGGTCGAAGAACAGCTCAACGCTTCCGACAAATCCACGCGCTGGGAAGTCATCAACTTCGGCGTTTCCGCCTCAAGCACCGGACAGGAACTGGTGCTGTACCGCGAGCTGGTGCGCAAGTACAAGCCAGACGTTGTCGTTTGCGCCTTCTGCGTGATGAACGATCTGGGAGACAACTGCCGACGGTTGACCAGCGCGCGGGCGCGAATCTATTTTGATTTGGGCGAGTCGGGCGAGCTAGTCCAGCAACCACACTCCGCCAAGCGCGCAACGATCAACGCCTGGCTCAATCGTCATAGCCGGTTCTACGTCTGGCAACGATACGCCTCACAAAAAGCGATCGAAACCATTCGCGAGGGAGCCCAGAAGTCGAGCTTCGGCGCTTGGCTCGATCTGGGCGTCGCCGATCCCGGAGGTCAGGGGATCTTTGTCACCTCGCCTGAAGGGGATCTGGCGCACGCCTGGAAGATCACAGAAAAACTAATCGAAACGATGCACGCCGAAGTGCGCGCAGACGGCGCCGAGTTCCTGCTGGCGGTTCTTCCGGCGGGAGTTCAACTTTGCGACGACTTTTGGGGCGAGCCAACCGACGAAAACGCCGCGGCCACGGAACGCTACTATCCGGACCAACGATTGAGCGAGACCTGCAATCGGATCGGGGCGCCCATCTTGCTACTGACGGACCGCTTTCGCGAAGCTTCGCCCCATCATAGCAGCGAATGCGAAGCGGAATGGCTGCACTACGGAGGGATGGGGCATTTCAACGATCACGGCAACGCCATCGCCGCCGACGCCCTGGCTCAGGCGCTGCGACTGCGTTACGAACGCGGAGCGATGCGTAACGAGTCGCTATTGAATCGCTAGGGATGGATTGTTCGCAGTGTTAGCTTGGTCGACAGTCTGCCGCATTCTGTGGCTGGCCTCTTCGAGGCCGGTCTTCGTGGCATTATCCGGAGTCGCAAGCCGTCGATAGAACTTTGCACTTGCGCCCGTTGGCCCCGGCGCCTGTTCCGGCCTATCATTGAATTAGCTCGGATCTGTTTCGAGCGCGTCCGCCCCGCGGGACTCTCCGCAACTTTTATCATGACGTCCGATCATTGACTTCAACGACACCCACCATTGGCGAGCAACAGCAAACAAGTGGTTCGCCTCCGGTCCGGCGCGAGAGGCCGTGGAATCGCTTTGGCGTGACCGCCTGGCTGGCCGTGGGCGCAATGACCGCGGCGATTGGTTACACGCAATCGGGCGCCGGCATGCACTGGTGGACAGCGCCGTCGCACTCGACATACGAGATCGAGAACTACGGATTTCC
>DASXPZ010000671.1:0-8184 GCA_036493275.1 Pirellulales bacterium | reverse complement strand
GCTCGACACCAATATCTGCTCTGCTCACCTGAAGCAGAGGGACGGATTGATTCATCGATTCGTTCAGCACGCAGGCAGGCTATATCTCTCGACGATCGTTCTCGGTGAACTTACACGTGGGCCTATCGTCGTAATGATCCGCAGAAGCTCCTTTCGGTCATTGAGGGCGATCTACTTGCTGACCTTGTGGTGCTCGACTTCGACCGGCAGTGCTCGGCGCGGTTCGGTCAAGTGCAAAGTGAAATGCTGGGGCAAGGCACAGTCGTCAATCCAGTCGATTTGATGATCGCTGCGAGTGCTTTGGTTCATGATTTGACGCTTGTGACACACAACACGAAGCACTTTCAAGCCGTTTCCGATCTGCGAGTCGTGGATTGGCTGACGTAAATAAGGCTTCGACGCTCAGGATCCCAAAACCGCTTTCATTTCGCCAGCCGCACTTTGAACCACGCCGCTGCCCGCTCGTGGGCGCCAATCGGCGTGCGGTGGCCGGCCGCGGGGAGAACTTCAATCGATACGTCGCGCAGCTTCGCGTCGGCCGACTTTGGATCGGACGCAGTCCCTGAGGCGGCTTTCTGTTCGCCCTCCTTGCTCACTGCCACCAAGCGCCGCGCGAATGCGACGCACTCGTCGGTGCTGACGCGGGCGTCGTCATTGCCAATCGTCAGCCAGACCGAGCGGCCCGCCAGGCGGTCGGCCACGGTGGTCAGCGCCAGCGCTTCGACACGTGGATCGGTTTTCATTCCGCTGAATTCAGTGAGCACGGCCGGACGTGTCACCGGCGCGAATCCGGCCACTGCCCGCACGCGCGGATCGGCCGCGGCGAATTGCAAGGCCATGTAGCCGCCGCGCGAAGTCCCTGCGGCGCCGACGCGGCCCGGATCGGCCTGCTTTTCCGCCACCAGGTGATCGAGCACCGCCGAGCAGCGCTTGGCGAAATCGCCAACGAGCGCTTCGTCTCGCGAAACGCGGCCGGGCCACGCCGCGATCCCGTCGGGCTCTCCCTCGCGCCGGTCTTGTCCATGCCCCGGCACGTCGACCGACACCACCAGCACGCCCGCCGGCAGGAGCACCCGCCCGACCTGAGAGTAGTTGGCATCGCCGAGTGTCGTTTCGATTGTCGTGGCGAAGAGGAACAACGTGGGAGCAGGCGCCGCGTGGCGTTCGCCCAACAGGCCGTAGCGGATGCCGCCTGGCGTCTGTAATATTTTCGGCGCCGGCCCGCCCGCGCCGCTCGCCGCGCGGGCAAATAGAGTCGCCACGACCAACACAAACCACAGTCGAGCGTTTCGCATGCGAGGAGTCCTGCCGATCACTGCTTGCGCGCCAGATCCTTGGGCGCCGGGCTCGTCGAAACCAGACCGAGCGTGGCCCAGCCGGCCGCGGCGCAGGTGATGGGATCGAGATTGTGGGATACTGTGCCAGGCTCGGTCGAACGAGATTGCATCGGCCAAGAGCCCGCCGGCAGTTGCTGGGCGACCAGGAACGCCTGCCCTCGCGCAATGCTGGCCCGATCGGCGTTCGGGACGAAGCTCAGCGCGTAGAGCGATTGCCCTGTGGCAAGCGCGTCGGGATCCATCTCCTTGATCTGCGTCCAACCGCCGCTTGGTTGTTGCTGAGCGATTAGTTCGGCGGCCAATCGGGCTGTGTCCTCACTGGTCGGGTCGATGTTCGCCATCACCGTCAGCCGCAGCGCCAAGCTTTGGTGCGTGCGATTGCGCTCGCCGCCGGCCAGATATTTTTTCGCGGGCTCCAGTAGCGCGGCGCGAAGTTTGGCGGGCTCAGCGTCGGTCGCAGCGGGCCGAGCAGGCTGCGTGGCGGCGAGCGCCACCAGCAGTGTTCCCACCTCGCCGCGCTCGAAGATCGGAAAACGCCCTGCCACCGCCGGCGGCCACGAGCCATCGGGATCTTGGACTTCTTTCAAATGCTTCCAAAGCCGATCGGCGCCGGCGATATGTTCCGGCTTGGTCAGCTCGATCGCTCGCAGGCTGTTCGCCATGAAGACGGTGGCGAAACTCAACTTGCCGAACTCGGGGTTCATCGTCTCTTTGGCGAAGACGCCCGAGCGATTGTCTTCGGCCAGCGTGTAATCGAGCGCCGTGGCGAGGGCCTCTTCGTCGATTTTGAACCCGCGACGCTTGGCCTCGCCGTAAGCCCAAACCATCATCGGCGCGTGATGGCACGAGGCGCATTTGCGCGCGGCGATCCAGCGGTTGCTCTCGTCGCGTAGATACTCCAGGCCGTGATCGATGGCCGTGGCAATCTGCTCCGGCGTGGCGGCCGGCGGCGCGGCGGCGGGCTCAGCGTTCACTACTGCATTCGAAGTTGCAGCCGGAGCGGCGGGGTCGGCAGCCGGGGCGGCAAGCGACAGTAGCAGCAAGAAGGTGGGCATGCGTTGAACCTCCAGAAACCGGCGTGTCGTGTGGGCGGGACCGGACGCGGGGGGCGACCATCAGCATAACACCGCGACAAGGCGATTGCACCACAGTAAACCGGAGCAAGCTTTCGCACGGTCGGGGCTTAGAGCCGGCGCGAACTTGGGTTATGATACTCCGGCGCGGGCCGCCGACGGTCTCGCGCAAAATCATCCTCCTAAGTATTGCACGAACAACAAGGAGCAACGCCATGCCCAAGTACGTAATCGAGCGCGAGATCCCCAACGCCGGGGCGATGACCAAGGAAGACATGCATCAGGCGGCGCAGACGTCGTGCGGGGTGCTGAAGAAGCTCGGCCCGACGATCCAATGGGTCGAGAGTTACATCACCGACGACAAGGTCTACTGCGTCTACATCGCGCCGGACAAGGCGATCATCGAAAAGCACGCCAAAGAAGGGGGCTTTCCGGCCAACCGCATCTCGGAAGTCCGCGCGATCATCGACCCGACGACGAGCGAATGACGCAGATGGTAGCCAGGACCGTCTTGGGTCCGATGGGTTGAGACTCATGGTACAATAAAGCGTACTGTTGCGAGCGACCTGCGCTTCCTGGAACTTCGCTGGGACCTTCGTCGTCATCGCTCCATGCTGGAGAATTCCTTTCCATGACAACGGAACTTTCGCCGGACAAAGACCGTTTGCTTGAAAAGCTGGTCGCGGATGGCCGCTTTCCGAATCGTCAACAGGCGCTCGATCGGGCTGTCGACTTATTACGAGAAGAAGCGGAGACCGTCGAAGACCTCCGTGAAGGACTAGCTTCCATCGATCGCGGCGAAGGAATTCGTTTGGCTGACGCCGAGCGTGAGTTACGAATAAAATTCGGATTCTCCAAAGACGCATGACGTATCACGTCGTCTTTCAACCTCGCGCTTTGCAAAGTTTGGAAAATCAGTGCGAATACATCGCGCAGTCGCCAGCGCCTCGCCAAGCTCGACGGAGCACTACTCGGAAGTGGGTAATTTGCCGACATTCCCAGGCGCGCGCGGGACGTTTCGCGTAGGCCACAAAAACAGTTCGCATGGATTGCCAGGCGCTAGCGAGAGAAGGAAGTCTCCTTGCGGGGAGAAAATGACCTGTGACACCGCGGATCGATGTCCCTCCAGGAGCAGGATTTGCTCCTGCGACGCGACGTCCCAGAGTTTGATCGTGCGGTTGGTTCCGCAACTAGCGAGCGTTTTGCCGTCGGGCGAGAAGGCGACCGAATCGATCACGCCTTGAGACGGAGAAATCTGCCCCGCCAGCGCGCCACCCGGCATATTCCACAGGCCGATCCGATCGTCCTTGGACCCCGTGGCGAGCAGCTTCCCATCCGGCGACCAGGCAACGCTCAGTATCTCGCCCGCGTGTTCGTTGCGAGTCGCCGTTTCCTGGCCGTCGCTCAAGCGCCAGAGGCGCAATACGCCGTGACGGCCGCCACCGGCCAGCGACTGGCCATCCGGCGAGAAGGCAACGTCCCGGATGGTATCGTCTTTCGTAAGCACATCCTGTTGTAGCTTTCCGCTGGCTGTGTTCCAGAGAAACAGCGACCAATCATTTCCACACGTGGCAAGCAATTTCCCATCGGGTGAGAACTTGATAGACCAGATGCGCTTTGGATGCCTTTCGAGCGTGTGCGAAGGAGTCAACTCGGGATATCGCCAAAGTCGGATGGTATTGTCGCCGAAGGCCGCGGCCAGTAAGTCTCCCCGGCTCGAAAAGCAGATTCCGTCCACAGACTCTTCGTGGGCGTCCAAACACTTCAGCAATTCGCCGCTCATGGAATCGTAGAATCGGATCTTACCTAGATGATCGCCAACCGCGATCCGCCCATCGGGCGACAGAGCGACGCGCCTGCCAGGTGTGTTGACTATAAGCGACGTCCTTTCGGGGTTGGCGGACCCTTGCCAGAGTCGAACTTGCTCGTCGGCCCCAACAGTAACGACCTGGCGACCGTCGGGCGAGGCGGCTACCGAGTAAACATGCGCGGTTCCGATCTTCAAAACGCGCGCCATCTTGTCAACAGCCAGCTCCCAGATCTGCGCTCCCCCGGTTCCACTCGCCACTAAGAGTTGGGCGTCGTCCGCGGTAAAAGCAACGTCGAGCAAATAGCCGGCCTTTCCTTCGTACGTGCATGCCAGGTCGTGCGATTGTGAGTCCCACAGTTTGACGGTCGAGTCTCGGCTCGTGCTGGCCAGCCACCGCCCATTGTGGGAAAAGGCGAGGGCGGTAATGTCTCGTTTGTGCCCTTCCAGTGTGCCGATCGGTTGCATGTCCGTCGCGCTCCACAGCCGAATCACTGGGACTTCGCCCGCAGTTGCAAGCATCGACCCATCAGGCGAGATCGCTAGAAGTGCGATTGGCGCCGGCGGCCCGCTATGCGTGGCGCGGATCGACCAATCGGCCGTATTCAGCGCCAAAATCTTTCCGTCTGCGCCCCCGGCAAACAGAGTCTGGCCGTCGGGAGAAAAGACCACTGCCCAAATGGAATCTTTGAAACTCGGATGCACTTCGACCTGTTTTCCTGTATCCACTTCCCACACCGCGGCGGAACGATCTTCAGACATCGTCGCCAACCATTTGCCATCGGGCGAGAATGCGATGCCGTTGATGCCCGCTGGATGCGCCTGCCAAGAACGCTCGAGCGTTCCTGACGTTGGATTCCACAATCGCAACACACCGTCTTCACCCGCTGTGGCCAGCAGACGCCCGTCGGGCGAATAACGGCAGACGTAGACCGGTCCCTTATGCCCTGTCAGCGTTGCCGTCTCCAGATGGGTCAATCGCCACAAGAAATGCCAGGGATAAGAGCGGCGGTCTTGCTCGGCGCCATGCGGCTGATGCTTTGCGAGTAGCGCTTTGGCGTCGGCGATTCGCCCTTCCTTCCAAGCCTGATGCGCCAGCCGCAAATCGCTGTTGTACGATTGAGCCGTTTCGCTGGCGCGCTGTTGCGCCTCGGCCCGCGCCTCGTCTCGCGAGGCAAGCAAATTGCCCAGTTCTTCCGCGTGGCGACGCACTTGCAGCGTATACAGCACGCCGGCCGCGGCTACGGTAACCAGAGCCAGCAGACAAACGGCCGTCAGCGCCGCCGCCATGGGGCGGCGCGCAGCCCATTTGCCGGCCGTTTGCCACCAGGCCAGCGGGCGCGCAACCGTTGGCTGTCGCGACAAAAAACGCCGCAAGTCCGCGGCCAACTCGTGCGCAGTGGCGTAGCGCCCGTCGGGCTGCTTGCTCAGGCACTTCAGTACAATCGCTTCCAGGTCGCGCGGAAGATCGCGGCGGATTCGCCTCGGCGGCGCCGCCTCGTTCAAGACGAGCTGTCGCAACGTGTCGACCTCTGTCTTGCCGCGAAAAGGGGGCGCTCCCGTGAGCACCTCGTACAGGATCACGCCCAGCGCGTAGACGTCGGTCCTGGCGTCGAGCTCGCTGACGCGCCCTTCGGCCTGCTCGGGCGCCATGTAGGCTGCCGTGCCGATGAACGCGCCGCTGCGCGTCTCGTCACCCGCGGACTCCAGCAGCTTCGCCATACCGAAGTCGGTCAACTTGGGAATGAATGTCGATTCTTCCGCGAGTGGATCGTCGCTAACTACGCCGCTAGTCGGTTGCAGCAGGACGTTGCTCGGTTTGACGTCTCGATGCAGCACGCCGCGGCTATGCGCGTGCTGGACCCCTTCGGCAAGTTGCATCACTATCCGGGCCGCCTGATCGACCGGCGCCGGGCTGCTCCTGCCTTGCAACCATTGCGCCAAGTTTGGTCCGGAGCAGAATTCCGAGGCGAGATAGCAGATCGCGTGGTCTTCGCCCACTTCGAGCAAGGTCACCAGGTGGGGATGGCTCAAGCGCGCCGCCGCTTCGGCTTCGCGTAAAAAACGGCGGCGGAGCTCCGCGCTCAGCAGCGCCTCGAATCGCGGGATCTTGATGGCGACGTTGCGATTAATCTTTGGATCGAGCGCCAAGAAGACGACTCCCATCCCGCCGCGCCCCAGCTCGCGCTCGATGAGAAATCGGCCAATTTGTCGCGGTGGCGCATCGTCCGGCTGGCCTGCTTGCTTTTCAACGGCCGCTAGCGTTTCGTCGGTCGGTCGCGGAATGGCGCGATGATTCGCCCGATGCAACAGTTCCAAACAGTCTTTCGTTTCCTGCCACTCGCGCGAGAGGTCGGTGTCGCGCCGGACCGCGGAATCGTCGAACACCGCCGCCGGCCGCTCGGCGGCCAGCAACTCGTCGTATTGCACCATCAGCCGCGCCAACAGCGCTTCGCGCGGATTGTCGTTTTCAATCGTCATGGGCTTGCCGCAATTCCTTCTTCAACCGGCAGACGGCGGAGCCCCATTGCTGCCGCGCGGCGTCGGGCGAAATCTCCAGCGTGGCGCCGATCGCGACGAACGACTGTCGTTCCCATGTGCGCAGTAGCAGGACTCGGCGCTGCGGCTCGCTGAGCCTGGCAATCGCCGCCATCAGTCGGCTCTCTTCGTCGCGCGCCAGCGCCAGTCGGCTCGGCGTCGGGTCTTCCCCGGTCAGTTCCATTGGCTCTTGGTCGGCGTCGAGCGGCTGCTCTCGACCGACCTCGCGCATTTGCGTATAGCGAAAGTCGCGGGCGAGGTTGAAGATCCGATGGTTCAATATCGCGGTGAGCCACGCGAAAAACTCCTGCTCGCTTTCTCCGCGAAACTTGGCGAAATCGCGATGCGCGTCGCAGAACGTCGCCTGCACCAGGTCCGACGCTCCGGCCTTGGGACGCAAGTCGGAATCGAGGTCGCGATTCGCCACCAACAGCAAATACCTACGGCAGCCCTCCATGAGCTGACCGAGCGCAGCGGTCGAGCCGGCGCGCGCGTCGCAAATCAATCGTTCGATCGAGCCGGAAGCGTCGTCGCGCTCCTGTCCCTTTGCAAGATCGTCATGCTGCGAAATCGACACGCCGCTACCCCGCTAATTCGATAGGAACGCAGCCAGGCGGAAACCGAACCCAGATGGCGAGAAATGAAGAGCGGCTCTCAGTATGGCGGCGGGCCCGTCCGGGTCAAGAAATTTATGCGGCTGAAAGCGGGCAGGCGCCGGGGCGGGAAATAAATCTTGGCGAATTTCGAGATTTCGCCTTCGGTTTGCTGGGGGAGGCGTTCCTTTTGAGCGCGGCCTTTTCGAAACGACCGTTCGCAAGCCGCAGCGACGCGTCCGTTGGCGACCAGTGCGTCAGTCGGGCGAGTTTCTGCATGAGTCAAGAGCGGCGGCAGGCAAGAAGCCGAATATTTTTCGGTTTTGTTCTTCGGTCCTGCGATCGGCTCGTTCCCTGTTGGGTAGGAGACATGTGAAGCAGAACGGGGAATGTCTCTATCGACAAGCGTTGGCGTGAGAAATGAATTCTTTCGGCGCCTTGAGCGTCACTGTGACAGCGTGAGGCGGGAATCGGCCAGTCGCCACCTGGAAAACGAGTTTTGACCTCAAATTAATTGGACGCGCAACAAAGGAAAATGCAAATGCAAGCTCTCTCGCTTTCAGCCGCGGCATTTTTGATCCTAGGCATGACGAGCTCAGTCTGCTTCGGGGCGGCCACATTCCGCGAAATCTTCTCCCCTGGCGGCGGCTCTATGACCTTTACCGGCGTCTCGGCCGATGGCTCGGTCGTCGTCGGCGTCGGGGAAGATGCCAACGGAGACAGCCAGGCATTCCGCTGGACCGCTAGCGGCGGAGCCGTCGAGCTGCCCGGGTTGGTCGACCCAGAGTCCTTTCCACCTGTTCCGTTTCCATATGATGGCGACGGAGTTGGAGTAT
>DASXPZ010000670.1:0-2344 GCA_036493275.1 Pirellulales bacterium | reverse complement strand
TCTGGGGCCGCTTGCGGCTCGACTTTTTCCACCATCCGCAACTCTGGCTGATCCCCGTCGCCCTGGCGGTCTTGGTGGCCGAGCATCTGCATCGCAACCGCTTGACGCCGCAACAAGCCGGCGCGACGCGCTACTTCGCTTTGGCGGTGATCTACGTCTCGAGCACGGTCGACGTCTTCATGTCGCACCACGGCCGAGATCTGAGCCTGACGTTGGTCTTGGTGCTGCTGGGCCTGTCGATCGCCGGGGTGCTGGCCGGCATCTTGCTCCAGGTGCGTTCGTTCTTGTATCTGGGCGTGACTTTTTTGCTCGTCGATTTGAGCATCATGATCTACCACGCGGCCTGGGACCGCGGGCACGCCTGGGTCTTCTGGCTGTCGGGGATCGCGGTCGGCGCCGCGATCATCGCCTTGTTCGCCGTCTTCGAAAAGCGCCGCAACGATTTGCGATTGGCGCTGGATCGCTTCAAGGAGTGGCGTTGAAGTGGCGCTGTCCGAAGTCCAGTTTCGCCTGCGCAGCTTGTTTATCGGAACGGCCTGCTGCGCCTTGGCGTTCGGCGCGTTTCGTTGGCTGGGGCTGACGCCGCGGACAAGCCTGTTCGTCAGCATCCTGGCGACGGCGTGCTTCGCAGCGGCGCTGATCTTGGTCGCCGTGATCGCAAAAACGTCGAGCGACGACGATCCCTCTTGAAGAGCCCCAGGCCGCATTTGCCCGGCGCGGCAAGTTGGCCATTCGGTCTTCCGCGGGTATAATCCCCTCCGCAGGCCCGTCGAGCGCCGCGTCAAAAACGGTCGAGCGGCGCCAGCGAGAGACCCTTTCTTGGCTAGGACAGCTCCGGGGGCGTTCTGCATTCCGGGGCCTTCTCGCAAACGCGTGTTTTCGCGACGCATACGGAGTTTATCGATCCCATGCCGCCTTTCCGAGTTCCCTTGGCGACGTACCGCTTGCAGTTCAATCCGCAGTTCGGCTTCCGCGACGCCCAGGAGCTGGTGGAGTATCTGCATCAATTGGGCATCAGCGACGCCTACGCGTCGCCGCTGTTCCAGGCGCGCGAGTCGAGCTCGCACGGTTACGACGTCGTCGATCACGCGCGCGTCAGCCCCGATTTCGGCAGCGAAGAGGACTTTCGCGATTTCGCCTTGGAACTCGCGCGGCGCGAGATGGGCCTGGTGATGGACATGGTGCCCAACCACATGGGCATCAACGATCCGGCCAACCGGCTGTGGGGAGACGTGCTGGAAAACGGCGAGGCCTCGGCCTACGCCAAATTCTTCGACATCGACTGGAACCCGCCCAAAGAAGAGCTCAAGCATCGCGTGCTGCTGCCGTTTCTGGGCGATCAATACGGCAAGGTGCTGGAAAGCCAGGAACTGAAGGTCGCCTTCGCCGACGGCGCCTTTTACCTGACCTATTACGATCGGCGGTTTCCGCTGAATCCGCACAGTTGGGCGCAAATTCTGGAATTGGTCCAGCAAAATCTGGTGGGCGCCGTGGAAACCACCGATCCGCAATGGACCGACCTGGAGAGCATCGCGCTCTCGCTGCGCAACCTGCCCGAGTTGACCGAACAGGATCCCGAAAAAGTCCATCAGCGTCAGCTCGAACGCGAAGTCGCGCCGCGCCGGTTGTCTCAGTTGCTGGAGTCAAGCCCGGCGATTTGCGAGGCGCTCGACGCGGCGATCGCGGAATTCAACGGCCGGCCGGGCGATCCGCGAAGCTTCGATCGGCTGGAAGCGCTGCTGGCCGAGCAGGCCTACCGGCTGAGCTTCTGGCGCGTGGCCGCCGACGAGATCAACTACCGGCGATTTTTCGACATCAACGAGTTGGCGGCGATCCGCGTCGAAGATCCGGCGGTGTTCCGCGCCACGCACGAACTGGTGTTTCGCTTCATCTCCGAAGGCTGGGTCACCGGGCTGCGCATCGACCATCCCGACGGTTTGCACGATCCCGAGCGATACTTCGCCGATTTGCAGGACGAATACCTGCGCGCGACCGGCCGCGAGGATTTGGCGCTGATTCCGCCGGCCAATCGTCCCGAGCGGACTTCGCTGTACGTCGTCGTGGAAAAGATTCTCGCCGCCGACGAGGCGCTGCCCGAGTCGTGGGCCGTGTCGGGCACGACCGGCTACGATTATCTCAACCTGGCCAACGGCGTGTTCGTCGAACGCGCGGCCGCCGCCGAGCTGCGGACCATCTACGCGCGCTTTGCCGGCGCCTTCGACCGCTTTCGCGACGTGGCTTACGAGAGCAAGAAAACCATTCTCGAAGTCTCGATGTCCAGCGAGCTGCACGTCTTGGCCCGCCGCCTGGACCGCATTTCGGAGTCGCATCGCTGGTCGCGGGA
>DASXPZ010000669.1:0-3085 GCA_036493275.1 Pirellulales bacterium | reverse complement strand
GTCATCGGTCTGGCCGTAGGCGATGCCCGACTTGAATCCGCCGCCGGCCAACAGCAGGCTGAAGCCGTTTCGGTTGTGGTCGCGCCCCTGGGAATGTTGCGAGACCGGGAGCCGTCCGAATTCGCCCGTCCACAGCACGATGGTGCTTTCCAATAGTCCGCGCTGTTTCAGATCGCGAACGAGCGCGGCCGAGGGCAAGTCGGTCTTGGCCGCGATCTGTTGGATCTCTCCCTTGACGTCCTTGTGGCTGTCCCACGGGTTGCCGACGCCGCAAAAGACCTGCACGAAGCGAACGCCCGACTCCACCAGGCGGCGGGCCATCAGCAGCCGCGTGCCGTAGGGGGCGGTGACTGGATTGTCGAGCCCGTACATTTTCCGCGAGCTCTCGGATTCGCGCGACAATTCCAATACTCCGCCGGCCGCTAGTTGCATTCGCGCCGCCAGCTCGTAGTTGCGGATGCGCGATTCGAGGACCGGCTCGTGAGGATAGTCGCGCTGATGCAGCCGATTCAACTTTGCCAGAAATTCCAGGTCGTCCGCCTCGGCGCCAGCCGGCATCGCCGTAGCCGATTGCAGATTCAACACCGGCTCACCCTTGGTGTTGAACTCCGTGCCGCGATGGTTGGGGGAGAGCCAGCCGTTCTGCCAGAGCGTGGCCCCGGTGCCCGGATATCCTTCCGGGTCGCGCAACACGACGAAGGCCGGCAGATTTTCGTTCTCGGTTCCCAGCGCGTAGCTGACCCAGGCGCCAAGAGTCGGCCGGCCGGGGAGGATCTTGCCGCTGGTGATCATGACCAGCGATTCGGTGTGATTATTATGCTCGCCGCGCATCGAGCGGACGAGGCACAAGTCGTCGGCAATGGCGCCCAAGTGGGGCAGCGCTTCCGAGATTTGCGTGCCGCATTGGCCGCGCGGCTCGAAGCGGAAAGGACAAGGCAAGAGCGTGTTCCCTTCGCTCCCCGGCTGGAACATCTCGACCTTGTCGCGATACACCGTGCCGGCGTGGCGCTGCAGAGCGGGCTTGGGATCGAATAGCTCCATCTGGCTGGGGCCGCCGTTTTGCATCAGCATGATTACCGACTTGGCGCGGGCCGGATGATGGAGCACGGTAGCGCCGCCGTGGGACGGAACTCCAGACTCGGCCCCCAGCAGGCGATCGCCGCTCAGCAATTGCGATAGGGCGAGCGTGGCGAACCCCATGCCCGAGTTGGCCAGCATCTCGCGCCGCGACAGGCCGCTCGATGGTTCGCGTGTTGGCGTCATGACTTTCGCTCAGGGCGTGTAGAGAAACTCGTTGCTGGCCAGGATCATTTGACACAGATGCGCAAGCGCCCGCCGCGCCGCTTCATCCGGCGCCGTCGAGGTCTGCAAATAGCGCTCGGCCTGCCGGCGAATCAGTTCCTGCGCCGCTTTAACTTCTTCGGCGTCCGGCTCACGCGCCAGCGCAATCCGAAAGACCGCGGTGATGTGCCGCTCTTCCGCCGTGCCTGACGGTTCGAGCGGAGCCTCCTGGCGAACGCGGTCGGCAAAGCATTGCGACTGCTCTTGCAGAAAGCCATCGTGCATCAAGGCCAATGACTGCGTTACCACGGCCGAGGGGGCGCGACGCGAACAATTGCGGGCCATCTCCGGCTGATCGAAAATATCGAGCAGCGAAAGGTTGTATCGCCGCCGCGCCGTCAGGTACAAGCTGCGGCGATATTGGCCCTCGGGCCTCGCCAGCCCCTCGGTCTTGACGACCACGGCGCCATTGGGCCGATTGTCGAGCGCGAGGCTGGGACCGCCGAAAGTCGGATCGAGCTTGCCGCTGGCTGAGAGGATCGCGTCGCGCACGATTTCGGAATCGAGTTGACGCAGCGGCATTCGCCACCAGAGATCGTTCCCCGGATCAGCGGTCGCGGCTGAAGGCGAGGCCGTTGACGTTGCGGAGGAAGTTGTTGTCGCCGAGGCTGCCGCGGGCGACGACTCGCCTCGGCGTTCGGCCGACTCCTGCCGGTAAGCGCCAGAAAGGACGATCGAGCGCACCAGCGGTTTCAGCCGCCAGCCGCTCTCGACGAAGTCGCTGGCGAGCCATTCCAACAACTCCGGATGGGTCGGCCGAGCGCCCGACAGGCCCAGGTTGTCGCTCGTCGCCACGATCCCGCGACCGAGCAGTTCTTGCCAAACCCGATTCACCATCACGCGCGAGACGAGCGCGCTCGCCCTGCTGTCGGGCGCGGTCAACCACCGGGCCAGCGCCAGGCGACGACCGCTCGTTCCTTCGTAAGGGGGCTCGCACTTGGCGAGCGCGTCGTCGGTGTCGCACAACACGCGCAAAAACGCCGGCGGGACTTCTTGCCCCGGCGTTTGATGATTGCCGCGACGCAGCAGATACGTTGGGCTCGGCGGTCCCGTGTCGTACACCGCCTGGATCGCGCCCCAAGTCTGCTTCTTTGCGTTCAGTTCTGCAATCTGCTTGGACAGCGCAACCGACCGCTCGCGCTCCTCGGCCGAGAGGGCCGCGTCGACCTCTTCCGACGACACTTTAAGCGCAGCCAAAAATTTGTCGGCCAGATATTTTTGAACTTCGGAACGCTTCTCTGCGGGCGTGGCCAGCGCGGCTTTTGTATCGGCCCGAATCGCCTCGGGAAGCGTTGCCAGCTTTGCCTCGCGCAACCGCTCTTGATGCGGCTGGCGCAATTTGTCGATTTGCGATTTGAACTCCGCGGCCTGGCGATCGAGCTCGCCGTTCGCTTTCGCGTATTCGGCCTTCTTCCGCGGAGCGATGTCGGCCAACTCGCGATCGGCCGGTTGCAGCCACGCTTCGGGGTTGTAGGCCGGCGAGAAGAACGCCATCAAGCGGTAATAGTCTTCCTGCGGAATCGGGTCGAACTTGTGCGTGTGGCAACGGGCGCACTGGATGGTGAGGCCCAGCAGGTTGTTCATCGCCACTTCCATCGATTGGGCCAGGACCTGATGGCGAATGTCGGCGGTGTTCAATTCGTTCTGCAAGGTTTCGTCCGGCGCCGTGCGCAGAAAGCCGGTGGCGACAAGCAGATCTTGATCCTGCGGCGAAAGTTCGCTGGCGCGGCGCCAGTCGACGAGC
>DASXPZ010000668.1:0-3662 GCA_036493275.1 Pirellulales bacterium | reverse complement strand
CCATGTGAACCATCCTGCGCAGGATGGCGCCCTTTGTTTCGAAAACAGTGCGATTCCGCGTATCCCTCGCGAACCAGCGCCGCGCCCTCATGATAACGTCGACCAATGTGTCGACTGATCCGCTGCGCTCTCTTGTGCGTTTGTCGGAGGAATGCCATACATACTGCCATCGTTGACCCTCCGGCGAGGGTCGGTCGACTCGCGGTGGCGCTGAGGCGCGCCGCACAAGCGTGCGTCGACTGTCACGCATCGATAGGAACATCGGAGCAGCAAATCATGGCGATGATCGAACGAAGCGTTTGGAGCATTGCGTCGGTGGCCTTGTTAACCGCCGCGATCTGCACGTTCTTTTTTCTCGGTCCACGCGCAAAGGGGCGCGATCGCGCCACGGAAACCGCGCAAACCGATCTGGACGCGATTTGCGATACCGAAAGTGGCGGCGACGACGCGGCGGGTGGCAAAGCGCCCGCAAAGGCCGGCAGTCCAAAAGCGCCGCTGAACGAATTGATCGGCTGCCCGCTAGCGTTTGCAGGCGTGCACTTGATGAAGGACGATCCGGCCGAATCGCGCGTCGCCTATCACTTTTGCAAACCAGTTAGCGGTAAATGCAATCAATGCGTGGTGTACGATGGCACGGGCCCGAACGCAAAGTTGATCGGCATCGAATATCTGGTTACTAACGAGGTCTACCAGTCGATGCCGGCGGAAGAAAAGGAGTTCTGGCACGACCACGAGTACGAAGTCGACGCGGGGTTGCTCAGAAGTCTGACGCAGACTGGCGACGACGAGAAGAAGACGCTGGCCGCTGTCCGCCAGATGTGGGGCAAAGTCTTCCACACCTGGGTCGACGGCGAGACCTATCCGCGCGGCCCAGCGAGGCTTTTTTGGTCGGTCACGGGCAAGGCGCCGTTCGTGCTATCAGACAAAGCGGAGCTTCCGGTAGAAATGCGCAAGGCGGCGAAAAAGTAGCGATCCTTCTGTTCCGGAGCACTCAAAAAAACCCCGCGCGGCGGCTTCCACGCCGCGCGGGGGATGAAATACTTGCGGCCCGAATTTTTCTGTGCGATATTCGAGTGGCGCCCAAATTTTACACACGTCGCGCACAGCACTCGTACCTGTATGCAGATCTGGCCCGCTATCGACTTGCGCGGAGGTAAGTGCGTTCGCCTCCGGCAAGGTGACTACGACCGCGAAACGGTCTTCGGCGACGACCCGGCGGCCATGGCCCGTCACTGGGTGGCCGAAGGGGCCGAATTTCTGCACTTGGTCGACCTCGACGGCGCTCGCGACGGCAAGCCCGCCAACCTGGCTGGCGTGCGAGCCATCCTCTCGGCGGTCAGCGTCCCTTGCGAGCTGGGAGGCGGAATTCGCGACGAAGCCACGATCGCCGGTCTGCTCGACCTGGGTCTCTCGCGACTCGTCGTCGGCACCAAGGCGCTACGCGAGCCGGACTGGTTTCGCCAGATGTGTCGCAAATTTCCCGATCGACTAGTGCTGGGGATCGACGCCCGCGACGGCCTCGTCGCCACTGACGGCTGGTTGGAGACGAGCAGCGTCCCGGCGACCGAACTGGCCCAACAGTTCAACACGGAACCGGTGGCGGCCATCGTCTACACCGACATCGCCGTCGACGGCATGCTCTGCGGTCCCAACCTGGAATCGCTCGCCGAAATGCGCGATGCTGTCTCGCTACCGGTGATTGCCTCGGGCGGAGTCCACACCGCGGACGACGTGGCGGCGATCGCCCGCTTGAATGTGGCCGGCTGCATCATCGGTCGCGCGTTGTACGAACAGACGATCCAACTTCGGGCCGCGCTGGCCGCGGCCGGCGCAACAGCGTTACCTCAAGGTTGAATCAGCAAGGTGAAAGCGAGGGTATTGCCGGCCAATCACGAAGGATGATTCGTCGCACGAGTCTTTCGGCCTTGGGCGTCGTTCGACGCTCCCGGCAGCGCAGAGTTATGGGCGTTACCGGTTAGCCGGACTTGCGCGTGCGACATTAAGCTTCGAATTGCACATCCACCCCACGCACCCCGTCAAAAGGATGATTTCATGGCTCTGCATAAGGTCGAGGACATCCGCAACATTGCGTTTTGTGGGCACGGCTCGTCCGGCAAGACCACGCTGGCCGATACGCTGCTCTTCAAGACTGGGGCAATCACCCACCCGGCCAGCATCGACAACGGCACAAGCGTCTGCGATTTCGACGAAGAAGAAAAGCACCACAAGCACACCGTCGAATCGAGCCTGGTTCACTTCAATCACGGCGGCAAGCTCTTCAACCTGCTCGACACACCGGGCTATCCGGACTTTATCGGGCAGACGATCGGCGCGCTCCGCGCGGTCGATACCGCAGTGATCATGATCAATGCCCATTCCGGCATTGGGGTCAACACGCGTCGCGTCTTCAAAGAAGCGGGCAAAGCCGGCCTGGCGCGGATGATCGTGATCAGCAAGATGGACCTGCAGGACGTCGACTTTCCCGGCCTGCTCGACGACATTCACTCGCTTTTCGGCACGGCCTGCCTGCCGCTGAATGTGCCATTGGGCGCCGGCGCCGATTTCCGCGGCGTGGTCAGCACGCTCAATCCGCCGGCCGACGCCGCGGGCGCGCTGGTCGATCCGGCCTCGTTCACCGAGAAGCTGATCGAGACGATCATCGAAATCGACGAGCAAGTCACCGAGCGTTATTTCGAAGGACAGCAGCCCACTCCGGAAGAGATCTCGCGGCTGACGGTCGAGGCCGTGGCTGCTGGCAACCTGATTCCCATCTTCTGCGTTTCGGCCAAAACCGGCGGCGGCCTGCCGGAACTGCTGGACGGATTGGTAAACTGCGCGCTGCCGCCCGACAAACTTCCGCGAACGTCGAAGGCCGCCGATGGAAGCGAGGTCGCCGTGAAGTGCGATCCGGCCGGCCCGCTGGTGGCGCAAGTCTTCAAGACGCGCATTGACCCATTCGTGCAGAAGCTGAGCTTCATCCGCTTGTTCTCCGGCACGCTGAAGAAGGACGAGACAGTGCATGTCTCGAATGTCCGCAAGCCGCTGAAGTTGCATCAACTGTTGCGCATCCAGGGGGGCGCCACCGAGGCGATCGACGTCGCTTCGGCCGGAGATGTGGTTGCGCTCGCCAAGGTCGAGGACTTGCATACCGGATCGACGTTGGGCGATCTGACGATGCCCTCGTTGGATTTTCCCCGTCCGATGGCCAGCCTGGCTGTGATGCCAAAGACGCGCGGCGACGAAGGAAAACTTTCGGGCGCCCTGCATAAGATCGTCGAAGAGGACGGCACGCTCCGGCTCGACCGAGATCCGCAGACCAAAGAGTTGGTGATGACCGGCATGAGCGAGCTCCATTTGCAGATTCTGCGAGAGCGACTCAAGCGGCGCGATAAGGTGGAAGTCGACACGAAAGAGCCGAAGATTCCGTACCGCGAGACGATTCAGTCGAACGCCGAAGGGAGCTACCGGCATAAAAAGCAGACCGGCGGACGCGGCCAGTTCGGCGAGGTCCACATTCGTCTCTATCCGCTCCCAGAAGGAACGAAGATCGAAGAGTACGCCACCAAGCAGCGTTTCCCTTCGATGCGCGAGTTCCACTACGATGCGACGCACAATTTCTTATGGGTCGATTCGATCGTTGGCGGAACGATCCCCAATAACTT
>DASXPZ010000667.1:0-4430 GCA_036493275.1 Pirellulales bacterium | reverse complement strand
AGGTGGTGCTCGATGGTTGGGACGAAGGTGAAGTTCGGCACAATATCGTCAACGGCCTGCGCTGGGGGCCTGACGGTTGGTTGTACGGTCGGCATGGGATTCAGGCGACGTCGCGCGTCGGGCCTCCCGGCGCGCCTCCTGCGCAGCGCGTTTCGCTGAATTGCTGCGTTTGGCGCTATCATCCAACGCGAAAGGTGTTTGAAGTCGTTTGCCGGGGCACGACGAATCCTTGGGGAATGGATTGGAACGAACGCGGCGAGTTGTTTTTCATCAATACGGTGATCAACCACTTGTGGCACGCGCTTCCGGGGGCGCATTACCAGCGGATGTATGGAGAGGATGACAATCCGCGGCTCTACGAATTGATGACCCAGACGGCCGACCATTTTCATTGGGACACGGCGGACGCTTGGCACAAGATTCGGCAAACAGGCGTCACGCCGACTACGGACGCGGCTGGCGGCGGCCACGCCCACACGGGGCTGTTGTTCTACTTGGGCGAGAACTGGCCGGAGCGCTATCGTGACACGCTCTTCACAATCAATCTGCACGGCATGCGGCTGAACAACGATCGCATCGAACGCCAGGGCGCCGGCTATGTGGGCAGGCATGGTCCCGATTTTCTCAAGACGACCGACCCGTGGTTCCGCGGCATCGATTTGATTGCGGCGCACGACGGCGGCGTTTATCTGGCTGATTGGAGCGACATCGGCGAATGCCACGAGATCGACGGCGTTCATCGCTCGTCGGGCCGCATTTTCAAAATCACGTATGGCGCTCCCGCGCGGCCGGCGATTGCCGACGTCGCCGCGCTTGATGACGAGAAGCTGATGGTCCTGCAATGGCAAAAGAACGAATGGTTGGTGCGCCAATCTGGCCAGATCTTGCAGCAGCGCGCCGCGACCGGTCGCCCGATGGAAAAAATACATGAAACGCTTCGCGCAAAGTTCTGCGACGACGCTGATCCCGTCCACAAACTCCACGCGTTGTGGCGCCTTCACGTGACCGGCGGCGCCTCCGAGGAATGGCTGTTCTCGCAACTTGACGCGCGCGATGAAAACGTGCGGGCTTGGGTCGTCCGGTTGCTGGGAGATCAGGGAGCATTGTCCGCTGAGGCGGTCCGCGCTTTTACGTCACTGGCGTCAGAGGAAAAATCGGGACTGGTTCTGCTTTATCTGGCGTCGGCGCTGCAGCGAATGGCGCCGGGCGAGAGTTTGGATCTTGCGGAGCGGCTGGCCGCGAAGTCGGAGTTCGCCACCGATCCGGCGTTGCCGCTGATGATTTGGTATGGGCTGGAGCCGACTGTCTCGGACCATCCGGCCCGGGCAATCAAGCTGGCTAGTTCGACCCCGATGTTGACCGTCGTGCGTTCGATCTCGCGACGGCTGACAGAAAATCTGGCGGCCGACGCGGAGCCCATCAACCAACTTGTCGTCACGGCGGCGAAGGCGAGCTCGGCGGACCGCGGCCGCTCGATCCTGGCCGGCATGGCCGACGCGCTGCGCGGCCAGCGGAAGGCGCCGATGCCCTCGGAATGGACATCGGCCGAGAAATCGTTCGCCGATAGCACTGATCAGGAATTGCAACAGCTCGCGCAAGAGTTATCGGTCGTCTTCGGCGATGGCCGCGCGCTCGACGACCTGATGCGGGTCGCCCAATCGGGTTCCGCCGATCCGGCCATTCGCCGCGACGCCTTGCGCGTGCTGACGGAAGCCCGCGCGGAGGGTTTATCGGCATTGCTACAAAAAATAGTTGACGATCGCGACGTGGGCGCCGACGCTGTTCGCTCTCTGGCGTATTGCGACGACGCGACGATTCCCAAGTTTCTGCTTGATCGCTTCAACAAACTGAAGCCTCCGGCCCGCGAGGCGGCGATCGTCACGCTCAGCTCGCGCCCCGCCTGGGCGAAACCGCTGTTGGAGACAATCGCGTCGGGCGGAATTTCGCGCAATCAGGCGCCTGGTTTTCAAGTTCGGCAGATGGCTTCGTTCGCCGATGAAGCGGTGCGTCGACAAGTTTCGGAATTGTGGCCGGAACTGAAAGAGATTTCGGGCGTGAAGAAGGAACGTATCGAGCGGATGAAGAAGTCGCTCTCAGGCGAAAACCTGAAGCAGGCCGATCTGGCCAACGGCCGGCAGCGGTTCGTTCAAGCCTGCGCGACGTGTCACACGCTGTTCGGTCAGGGAGGAAAACTCGCCCCCGACCTGACCGGCGCTCAGCGATCGAATCTCGATTACTTGCTGGAGAATATTATCGACCCGTCCGCGACCGTGACGGCAGGCTACCGCATGTCGACGATCGCACTGGCCGACGGCCGCGTGCTGAATGGTTTCGTCAGCGATCAGGCTGGGCCGACCCTGACGATCCAGACGCCGACCGAACGCCTGATCATCAGCCGCGCCGACGTCGAAGAGATTCACAAGACCGAGCTCTCGCTGATGCCGGAAGGACTGCTGGAAGTCCTGCCGGAGAAAGAGACCCGCGACTTGATTGGCTATCTGATGTCGCCCCTGCAGGTTCCGCTGCCGGCGAATCGCGCGCAGGTTTGGCCAAACGGGCGTTGATCCGGAATAATGCGCGTCCCGCCGCGAATTGAGATCCATCCCGCGGATTCGACGATATTTCAGTCATCCAACGAAAACGATGTTCTATGAGCCTGGCGATCGAAACGCACGAGCTGACGCGATATTTCGGCGACTTTTGCGCAGTGGACCAGATTGCGCTGCGCGTCGATCGCGGGACGTTTTACGGATTTCTCGGGCCCAACGGCGCCGGGAAGTCGACGACGATCAAAATGCTGACCGGATTGCTGGCGGCTTCCGGCGGGCAGATTACCGTGCTTGGACGCAATATGCTTGATCCGCGCGAGTCGCTCGACGCCAAGCGGCATATGGGAGTCATACCCGAAGATCTGGCGCTGTTCGATAACCTGACCGCGCGCGAGTATCTCACGTTCATCGGCCGGATCCACTTGATGCCGCGGGACACGATTCGCGAACGTTGCGACGAGCTGCTCTCACTCCTCAGCCTGGAAGGGGAAGAGAAAAAACTCACGATCGAATATTCGCACGGCATGAAGAAAAAGCTGGCGCTGGCCGCGGCGCTTCTGCCCAATCCGGACTTGCTGTTCCTTGATGAACCGTTCGAAGGAGTCGACGCGGTCACGTCGCGCGTGATTCGCGATTTGCTGGCCGGTTTCGTGACGCGAGGATCGACGGTTTTTCTGACTTCGCACGTCCTGGAGATCGTCGAGCGGCTTTGCACGCACGTGGGGATCATCGTCAAGGGCAAGCTGGTCGAGCAAAACACGCTCTCCGCGATTCGCCAGGGGGGCTCGCTCGAAGATCGTTTCCTGCATTACGCTGGCGCCGACGCCGAAGCCACGCGCAAGCTCAACTGGCTTGAGGAGGCGGCCTCGTGAACTGGGAACATTTGAAGGCGGTGCTGTGGCTGCGCTGGCGGTTGTCGGTCAACCAGTGGCGGCGTGGCGGCGCGGTCAACGCGGTGCTGATGATCATCGTCGCGATCGCACTGGTGACCATGGCGGTTCCATTATTCCTGACCTGTTTCGCGCTGGGACTCTACCTGTTTCCCAAGGCGGAACCGGCCCATTTGATGTACGCCTGGGACGGCATGGTCCTCGGCTTTATGGCCTTCTGGAGCGTTGGACTTTTGACCGAGTTGCAGAGGACGGAGTCATTGTCGCTTGGGAAGTTCTTGCACCTCCCGATCTCGGTCAATTCGGCATTTCTGATCAATTATCTCAGTTCGTTGGTGCGACTGAGCCTGATTGTATTTGTCCCGATCATGGTGGGCTTCGGCCTGGCGGCGGCGATCGCCAAGGGGCCATTATTATTGTGCGCGCTCCCGCTGACTGCGGCTTTCTTCTTGATGGTTACCGCGCTCACGTACCAGTTTCAGGGATGGCTGGCCCTGTTGATGAGCAATCCGCGCCGGCGCCGGACGGTGATTGTGGTCATGACCGCCGTTTTCGTGATGATCTTCCAGGTTCCGAGCATGATGAATGTCTGGGGTGTGTGGCAGCCGCAGCGACGCGCCAATCAATCCCAGGCGCTCGTGGACGAAATGGCCGCCCTCGAACGCGACGCCCAGGTGGAAGGAATCGATGCGCGCGAGCACCTGAGCCGACAGGAAGCGATCATGGAAAAGCACAAACTCGCCGTCGAAAAGGCCGGACTCGAAAGCGCGGCGCAATTGCAACAGACCGTCCAATGGATGAATCTGGTAATTCCGCTTGGTTGGTTTCCGCTGGGCGTCATGGCCGCGGCCGAAGGAAACGCCCTGCCGGCGATCCTCGGTTTCTCAGGACTAATGCTCATCGGCGGCGCGAGCCTATGGCGGGCGTATTACACCACGATCGCGCTCTATCAAGGGGGCGCCAGCGTCCGTAAGCCCCGAGCCGCCGTTGC
>DASXPZ010000666.1:0-7290 GCA_036493275.1 Pirellulales bacterium | reverse complement strand
GCAAGAACTCATTGCGGCCGTAGATTGCTTCCACGTCGCGCCCGAACAGCCAGAGCGCGAACATGTTGAAGAGAATGTGGAAGATATTCCCAGGGTCGTGCGCAAAACCGGCCGTGAGCAGTTGCCAGGCGTTCCAGGGCTTCAAGAACAGATCGCCATGAACGCAGAGGTGATCGACGAATCCGCCTGGCCTCCACGGCTCTGCTCCGCCGAAAACAAGCTCTGCCAGGAAGACCGCGACGTTGATGGCGATCAGGATGTTGACCATCGAATGATCGCCGCCCAGCCGCCAACCGGTCCGCTCTTCTCGGTAGTATTCGCGGTCGTAAAGACCCATAGGAGACTCGCGGAAGCGGTGACGAAAGTTGATTGCGCGAAGCGCAAATCAGCTTAAGATTAGCTTACGGGGAGAGGCGGCTTTTGGGGAGGGGAGCCGCCGTTGGGGGGAACGCTGTTGGAGGGACAATTGCTACCATCGCAGGCTCCGTCCTCGGGTCGCGGAGCCGTTACTGCGCGGGAGCGGGAGCTCGCTTGTTGATCTCTTGCGCGGCGGCGTTCTGCGTGTTCGACCACTTCACGGCCAACTGACGATTTTCCGCCAAGCAGGCTTTGATTTCGGCGCGGGTCGCCGTGAGACTCTTCGACAGCGCCTGTTGCTCCGCGTCGATCAGCGTTCGTTCTTTTTCCGTGTGAGCCAGCTCTGCTTTCAACTCCTTGACGGTCTCCTCGTGAAAGGCCTGCTGTTTCAGGGCGTCCGCGACGGCCGCCGCGAGCGAGGCCGCGTCTTTCTTGGCGGCTTCTCTCAGGTCGATCGCCACGGTGATCTCGCGATCCATCTCATGAAAAATCAGTCCATAATCATGCAATTGCCGTTCGTACTTGCCGTCGACCACGCGATCCGGGGGATCGTTGGGCTCAGCGGGCTGGCCGTCCTTCAGATACGCGTCCAAGCTCTCTTTCGGCAACGCCTTTTCGAGCGTCTCTTTCTCCACGCCGACAAATACGTCGTGCCGGTCGATCGGCATGACTTCCGTTAGCGTCCATTCGCCCGGGGCGGCCGCGAGGCGCTTCATCTGGCGATCGGACATTTCCAGGTTTCTGCGCAGGCCGACTTTGGCCTCAGCGACTTCGGTCACGAAGAACTCGCCCAGATAATTGCCGCCGCTGAAGGCGAAGACGATCATTTTCGGGCGGATCTGGTGGGGGTTCGGCGCATCGACAATCACGGCGCCCTCGCCCGCGGCGCTAAAGGCTCGCTCTGGCTTAACGCCGGTCCAGACGCGACCGCGATCCGCGACGACGTCATGCAGCGCGATCTTTTCATTTTCAACAGCCCGCGCCAGGTCGTGCAGGCTGAGTTTACCCGCGGCGGGATTCCCGTCTTCGGCCTCGCGGACCTTCTTCTCCCAGGCGTTAACTTGCGTGCGCCAAGCCTGGTTCGTCTTCAACAAACGGACAGAGAGGTAGAAGAAGGGCAAGACCGACGCCAGGATCAACCCGACCAGCACTTTGCTCCAGATACTCATAGCGGCTCACGAAAAGGGCGGCGACCGCCGGTCAAGATTGCGAGAAAAGAACCAGTGACGCGCCGCATTCCTGGGCGGAATAGTTGGGTGCTCGCATCGGCGGACTGGAACGTGGATTCGTGCGTTGGTAGACATCTTAGCTCCCTGTCTAGCAACAACTTACGGCATTTAATGCCTCATTGCCGATCTTAGGCTGGCAGGCTGGGACTGTCAAGTTTTCTGGCAACCGTCAAAACCCGCCAAACCTCATTGATTCTCCAGATTTCGGATTGCCTCGACGATTTGCCCGCAAAGTCAGCACATCCCCCCACAATCGTTCAAGTCGCGGCAGCTTAACGCCGAAATGTTACACGACACTCTCGAAGTTCCGCGCCGGGGGGCGCAGCGGGCCCGTTGCGCCACGTCCGAAAGGACGTGGCGCCTCGAGAGCTCAAAGCCACGTCCCCTACGCACGCTAGCTCATGTCGTTCGAACTCGAGAATCCACCCCTGAGCGGCTCTTATCGCGGGTCCGTTTGGACCCGTCTCGGGCTGATTGCCCTGGCGACTTTGGCTGCGCCGAGTTGTTCGCGGAATTTCTACCGCACGCAGGCCGATCAAGAGGCTTCGTACGTGGTCGGTCAGGTGTCGAGCTTGACCGACGTTCCGATGGAGTACTTCGACGTCTACACCGACCCCCGCTCGCGCTTGTTCGATCCGACCACTCCCGACGCGCCCCCCATGCCTCCGGACGATCCGGCCGCGCACAAGTTGATGAAGTCCGTGAACTACATGCCGGGCTATTTGCGGTGGTACGCCAACGGCTGCGTGCCGGCGGTCGATTTGCGCGACTGGGAGCAATACCTGCCGGCGGCGACCGAGGGTGGCGGGATTCCGCTCGACCTGCCGACGGCCGTGATGCTGGCGCGAATGCACTCGCGCGATTATCAACAACAGCTCGAAACGTTCTACCTGGCGGCGCTCGACGTGACCTTCGAACGCTTCCGTTTCACGGCGCAATGGTTTGGAACGAACGACACCACCTATGCCACACATGGTCCCGCCGCTCCAGGGGCATTCGGTCAATCGTCGAGCACGCTGTCGGTCGTGAACGACATCCAGCGTCAGAAATTGTTTGGCGCCGGTGGACAGTTGCTCGTCGAATTCGCCAACTCCTTTGTGTGGCAATTCGCCGGACCCAATACGCAAACGGCTAACTCGCTGGCCAGCTTTAATTTCATGCAACCGCTGTTGCGCGGCGCGGGCCGAGCCCGCGTGATGGAACGCTTAACATTGGCAGAGCGAACACTGCTCTACGACGTCCGCCAAATGGAACAATACCGGCGGGCCTTTTTCGCGCAAGTCGCCACAGGACGAGGCGCAGCGGCCGGCCCGCAGCGCTTAGGCGGTGTCTTCGGCACGTCGGGTTTGACCGGCTTCACCGGTGTCGGCGGTGGCGGCTTCGGCCAGGTTGGCACTGCCGTGGCCAGCACCGCCGGCGGCGGCATCGGCGGCGGCGGGACCGGAGCGGGCGCCGCGCAAGCGCAAGGGTACATCGGCGTTTTGCAAGACATCATGCAGATCCGTAACCAGGAGGCTAACGTCGCCGGGCTGCGCGATAGCGTGGCCCAATTGCAATCTGCTTACGAGGCGGGACGCATCGACCGCTTTCAGGTCGACTTGACGCGTCAGAGTTTGTACACCAACGAGAGCCAGGTCCTCAACGCCAAGGCAACCATGGAGAACCTGCTGGATTCGTTGAAGCTCACCATGGGGCTGCCGCCTGACGTGAACTTTGTGCTGCAAGACCCCTTTCTCGATCGCTTCAAGCTACTTGATCCCGAACTGACTGCCATTCAGAACCATGTCGACGACGCGATCGACAAGATTCGCAATCCGCCGGCGCCGATGACAGAGGCTGATCTGAGGACGCATATCTCGGACATGGGCCGAATACGAGCGGAAATTGCCGGCCATCTGAAGACGGTCGCCGAGGACTTTACTAAGCTCGACACCGCCCTGCCGGGACGGGGTCGCAATTTGAAACGCCTGCAACTTCGCCCTGAGTACGATCGCGGCGACGTCGAACCCGATGCGTACAGCGTCAATTTGCTCGAGGAGCGCGTCGAAACGTTGAACGACGATCGCCAGGAGCTGATCAATCGCGTCGCCGCCAATTGGGAGGCGCTCGATCGCTTTTCCCAGCGCACTGGCGAAATAAAGCTCGAAGAAGCCCGCCTGGCGCTGCTGGAAATCGTGACCAACCTTTCCGGCCAGGTGTTGGAGTTATCGTTGTTGCAAGCCCGCGCCCGCCTCGACGCGATTGAACTGGTGCCGATCCAGATCCTGCCATCGCAAGCTCTGGCCATTGCCTCGGCCAAACGGTTCGACTGGAAGAATCAGCGGGCCGCCGTGATCGACACCTGGCGGCGCATCGAATTCAACGCCAACGACATGATGTCAGGTCTGAACGTCGTCTTCAGCGGTGATTTGGGCACAACGCGCGATAACCCGATCGACTTCCGCGGCACGACGGGCAATTTGAGCGTGGGCGTGCAATTCGACGCGCCGCTGACCCGCGTGAACGAGCGCAACGTTTATCGTCAATCGCTCATCGATTACCAGCAGTCTCGCCGGCGATACATGTTGTTTATCGATACGATCCATCAGACGTTGCGGCAGGAAATCCGGCAAATCAACCTCAACCAAATCAACTTCGAGCTCAACCGCGCCGCGGTGACGGTGGCGATCGAGAAGGTCGATTTAGCGCGGTTGAAGCTGATGCAGCCCCCGGCGCCCGGCGCCACCGCCGGCTTTAGCGACACGTTTGCCCGCGATCTGACACAGGCGCTCAACGACCTGTTGCAGGCGCAGAACGATTTTATGAGCGTGTGGGTGAACTACGAAGTGCAACGCATCCAGCTCGACTATGATCTGGGAGTCATGAACCTCGATGATCGTGGCATGTGGATCGATCCAGGCCCCGTGGACGGAACGAAGCTGCTGGCCGAGAGCTCCGAGGATTGCATGCCGGAAGATCTGCCATTTGTTCGCGAAGCCGAGCAAGACGGCGCCGAGCTCGAAAAGGAGTTGACCGACGGCAAGACCCCTGAGGAGCGCAAGGAAGAAGATCTCCCTCCGGCGAACCCCCATAACGCGGACGAGGTTCGCTTGGAGCGCCGGGCGCCCGGCTTGCCGGAGGCCGCTGGGCCGCGTCTCGAGCCGGCGCCGGTTTCGGCCGACAGGGCCCGGTCGACGGCCCAGGCCCCCATCCTTTCGACGGGTGGATCCCCGGCCCGGTTGGACGAATCGAGTGCGAATCGCCGCCAATCGCGGCGCCGGCTGGCGTTTGACGAGCCGGAAGAGGCCGAATTGCCCACCCTTAACCCGCCGGAGCGCCGTTAGTGATCTGCCGCAAAGCCAGTGGTGACATTACCCAGACAGCCGTATACAATCAGGCTAGATTGATCCGATGCCCGCGGCGCCGTTCCCGCCTGGTTGCCGCCCCCGCCAAGATAGGCGCAGCATGCCCACCCCACGCTATCTTTCTATTTCTATTGCCCGTCTAGCCACTCGCCGCGCGACGCCCCGCCCAGCCCGCCGCGCTGGCGGTTTCGGTCGCCGCGCTGGCTTTTCGCTCATCGGGCTAGTGGTCACGTTGGGGATCGTCGGCGCGGTCGGCGGCGTCGGCGCGTGGCTGTTTCGGTCGAGCTTCTTCGGCGGCGCCGAAGACACGACTTACCTGATGGACCGCGTCAAGACCGGCGTCTTCACGCACGACGTGGTAGAGCGCGGCGAGATGGAGAGCTCCAGCAATGTCGAGGTGCGTTGCCAGGTGCAATCGCGCACCACCAGCGGCGCCTCGATCATCGAGATCGTGCCCGAAGGGACACTGGTTCAAGAAGGTGATTTTCTTGTTCGCCTGGACGACTCCGCGCTGAAGGACGAATTGACCCAGCACCAGAATGTTGTCAACGCCAGCGAAGCCAAGGTCATCGAGTCGAAGTCCGGATTGGCGACTGCGCAAATCTCGAAGGAAGAATACGAGTTCGGCACCTTCAAGCAGGATGAAGAGTTACTGCGGAGCGAGGCCTTTGTCGCCGAGGAAGACCTCCGCCGCGCCCAAGAGTACGCCATGCACAGCGAGAAGCTGGCGGCGAAGGGTTACGTCACGCAGGTGCAGCTCGAAGCCGATCGCTTCGCCGTAAAAAAGGCCGAGGCCGACCTGGCCCTGGCAAACACCAAGCTCAAGGTCCTGCGCGATTACACCAAGCGTCGCACGCTGGAACAGCTCAACGCCGATATCGCCATCGCCGACGCGAAGCTGAAGGCCGATGAAAAAACGCTCGGTATCGACCACGCCAAGTTGGAATTGATCAAGGATCTGATCGAAAAGTGCGTGATCAAGGCGCCATCCGACGGACAAGTGGTCTACGCCAACGAAAGCGGCGGCCGCAATGGGCAGGATGTGATCATTCAGGAAGGGACCGTCGTCCGCGAGCGCCAGGTCATCGTCCGCTTGCCCGATCCCTCGAAGATGCAAGTGAAAGCACGCGTCAACGAGTCGCGCATCGACTTCGTCCGCGCAGGGCTTCCCGTAACGATTCATGTCGACGCGCTGCCAGGCACTGAGTTGCAAGGCATCGTCCGCCGCGTGAGCGATTACCCGATGTCGGGCGGCTTCTTCGGCAGCAGCGTCAAGGAATACGCGACTTACGTTGAAGTTCTCGATTCGCCGAAGGGCTTGCGTCCCGGCATGACGGCCGAAGTTTCGATCCGAGTCGACCAGGCTGACAACGCCATGCAACTGCCGGTGCAGGCCGTGTTCGAACGGGGCGGCCGTCGCTACTGCCTGACCAATGGCTCGCGGGGGCTCGCGCCGCAAGAGGTGAAGATCGGCGCCAACAACGACAAGTTCGTCGTCATTCAATCCGGTCTGAAGCCAGACCAGGAAGTTCTCAGCAATCCGCGCAAGTATCTCAATCTGGTCGACCTGCCGGCCGCCGCCGAAGGGGACGACAAAAAGATGCTGGCGGCGCTCCCTCCCAAGGCAGACGTGGCGCAAAAGCCGCGCGGCGCCGCAGGCAAGGGAGAGGGCAAAGCGGGACGGGGCGGCGGAAATCCGCTGGCAAAGTTAGACGGCAACGGCGACGGCACGCTCGACGCTGAAGAACTGAAGGAAGTCCCCGCGCCGTTCAAATCCGCTTTGATGGAAGCCGACAAAAATAGCGACGGCTCTCTCGATCCCAAAGAGCTCAATGCGTTCAAGCAGGAAATGGCCGCCAAGATGGGCGGCGGCGCAGGGCGACCGGGAGGCAACGCCGGCGTGGGCGGAGGTGGAAACGCGCCATGAACCTCGCCTTTCGAGTCGAGGACCTGAAAAAAGAGTACGTGCTCGGCGGTGAAACGGTCCATGCCCTCCGCGGCGTCACCATCGAAGTCCCCGAAGGGGACTATGTCGCCATCATGGGTCCCTCGGGCTCCGGCAAGAGCACGCTGCTCAACATGTTGGGCTGCCTCGATCGCCCGACGTCGGGCAAGTATTTTTTGGGCGGGGACGACGTCGCCGGAATGGATGACGATCAGCTCTCCGAAGTTCGCGCCAACCGGATCGGCTTCGTTTTTCAGTCGTACAATCTGATCGCGCAGCTTACCGTCGTTGAGAATATCGAAGTGCCGCTCTATTACGGCGGCCAGCTCAACGCCAAGACCAAGGCCCGCTGCCTGGAACTGGCTGCCATGGTCGGCCTGGGGCAGCGCCTGGGACATCGGCCGACTCAACTCTC